>NZ_RZSU01000240.1:0-1051 GCF_003997585.1 Mesorhizobium sp. M5C.F.Cr.IN.023.01.1.1
TCTAGAGCACGTCCTGTGATCGATGAATCGATTGTGAAGTGACGGCTGCGTTTTGTGCTGATTCAACGTCCACCTCGATGGAGGTTGACGATGGGAAAAGCATTGAGCGTGGATCTTCGGTCGCGGGTCTTGAAGGCTTCGGACGAGGGCATGTCGGCGCGGCAAGCGGCGGCGCGGTTCGGCGTGGGAGTGTCCAGCGCGATCCGCTGGATTGCGCGGGCGAAGATCGGCGAACTGGCGCCCCGCCCGCAGGGCCGCCGCCGTGCCTCCAGCCTCGATGCGCATGAAGCCTTCGTCGTCGGGCTGATCGAGGAGCGCAAGGACATCACGCTGAACGAGATGGTGGAGCGGCTCGTCGCCGAGCAGTCGGTGCGCATCAGCCGCAGCGCCTTGAGCGCCTGGCTTCGCCGCCACGGCTGGACATTCAAAAAAAGTCCGCGCACGCACTGGAGCAGGATCGCCCCGACATCCTGAAGCGGCGCCGCGACTGGTTCGACGGCCAGCTCGACCTCGATCCGGCGAAGCTCGTGTTCATCGATGAGACCGGCCTCTCCACAAAGATGGCCCGCCTGCGTGGAAGAGCGCCGCGCGGCGAGCGCTGCCGGGCCGGCGTGCCGCATGGCCACTGGAAGACCACAACCTTCACCGGAGCGCTGCGGCTGACGGGCATGACTGCGCCCTTCGTCTACGACGGCGCCATGAACGGCAACGTGTTTCTGGCCTATGTCGAGCAGGTGCTGGTCCCGACATTGTCGGAGGGCGACGTAGTTGTCATGGACAACCTGCCCGCCCACAAGGCCGCCGGCGTGCGCGACGCGATTGAGGCCGCAGGCGCGAGCCTGCTCTACCTGCCGCCTTACAGTCCCGACTTCAACCCGATTGAGAACGCCTTCGCCAAACTCAAGGCGCTGCTGCGAGCAAAGGCCGAGAGAACCATCAAGGCGTTGTGGGACACGGTCGGCGCGGTCGTCGACCTCTTCACCACAGCCGAATGTGCCAACTACTTCAAAGCCGCAGGATATGAACCGGATTAAACAGGACGCGCTCTAGT
>NZ_RZSU01000241.1:0-1050 GCF_003997585.1 Mesorhizobium sp. M5C.F.Cr.IN.023.01.1.1
GGCCTTGGGAGGCTTTTGGTTCTGGTCCGCCGCATTCTGGACCGAGCCACCTTTGCCTGACGGTTTCCGTGGCGTCGACCTGGAGATGGGGCGAAGCCTCGGTCGCGACGGCACGCTCGAGCGGCAGCGTGACCTGATCGCTACGGTGATGCGAACTGCGCAGCACGGAGGCGATATCGCCGTGCTTCCCGAAAGCGCGCTCGGGTTCTGGACGCCGACGGTCGAGCATCTTTGGCGCGAAGCGCTCAGCGGCACGGACATCCGCGTGATCGCGGGCGCGGCCGTCATTGATCCGCAGGGCTACGACAACGTCCTGGTTGAGATCTCCGCGCGAGAGGCCGGCGTCCTCTATCGTGAGCGGATGCCGGTCCCGGTCTCCATGTGGCAGCCCTGGCGCCGGTTGGCGGGGCAGGGCGGTGGCGCGAGGGCGCATCTCCTCGCTAATCCCATCGTCGAGCTCGCCGGCCGGCGGGTTGCGCCGTTCATTTGCTACGAGCAGCTCGTCGTCTGGCCCGTCCTGCAGTCGATGCTGCACACGCCCGACGCGATCGTTGCCACCGGCAATGGCTGGTGGACCGCCGGTACCTCCATAGTCGCCCTCCAGAACGCGAGCACGACCGCCTGGGCGCGGCTTTTCGGGGTGCCGCTCGTCACGGTCTTCAATAGGTGAAGATGGAGCTCCCCATGAAGAAAGCCACTACGTCTCAATGCTCAGTAACAGCTCATTCGTTGATGGTCTCGAGGCGGCGACCGACCGTGGAGTGTATTTTCGATCACGGAACTGCCGCTGAGAGGCGCGCTCTGTCAGGCCGGTCTAGCCGGCGTCCCCCATCTCTGGTGGGGCCGGGACGCCATGTGGCTTAGCTGCGAGCATATTCCACAAGTACCCAAGTACCTCAAAATCCTCGAACGCAGTTGCGCCCACCTTTCCATCGATGATCTGGGCAGTCACGCCACCTTCTCCTTGAGCCGCTTCGCCCCTGTTTCCAGCGCGTGCCAGAGCGATCCGGCGGACGAGCGCGCCCCCAGCACGGCGACCTGGGCGTCGCC
>NZ_RZSU01000242.1:0-1040 GCF_003997585.1 Mesorhizobium sp. M5C.F.Cr.IN.023.01.1.1
CTGCGGGACTTGCTGAACGCAGGAAAGTTCTCACTGGTGGCCGGTTGGCGCGACGAGGATCGACATGGGCGCAAGCTCAGGACCGTCACCAGGAACGGGCATTCGATCGGCGAGATGTTGATCACCGAGGGCCTTGCCCGCCGATGGGACGGCGCACGGCGGGGCTGGTGCGACTGACGCATCAGCAGCGTGAATCGGTCGGCCGGGATCGATTCAGGAAAGTCGTTGGACGGCGCTTCCGAAGGAAGCGAGACTTGGGCGCCATGTCGAGCAAGGAAACCGGACCCGTTCATCTTCGCCGCATCGACCCGACGCGGAACATGCAGCGCTTCTATGTGCTCTCGGTCCAGCCCACCCTGTTCGGCGGGGCTTCGGTCATCCGCAACTGGGGCCGGATCGGAACGAACGGCCAGTCGATGATGCAGACCTTCGACGTGCCGGACGAGGCCGATGGTGCGTGTGAGCGTCTCGAACGGAGAAAGAGAGGTCGTGGCTATCGGGATGCCAGATCGACTGGCCGGGGATGATTGCCGGGCGGGAGGGCAGGCCCCAGCCGGTACATTTCTTCCCTCAGGACAGTTCGTCGGCGATGCCAAGCTCGCGCAGCCGGTCGACGTCTTCCAGAGGCACGATCTCGTAGTCGTCGGATTTGTGTCCATAGCCTCCTTCGGCGAGTTCGCCGACAAAGGCCCAGGTTCCGTCGGGCCAGACTGCGATGTCGTCCGGGTGGTACGCGCTGGAGGAGGTGTCGGTGCGTGTGGTCATGGGCCGCATCCTTTCTGACGTCGATGGCCGTTGCGATGGAGGAAGCGGCCCCACCTCGCGGCGGGGCCGTGCGGTCCAGCCTAGAATGGGATCTCGTCGGTGTCCTCGGTGTGGCTGCCGGCGCTGTCGCGCTGCTTCGGCCAGGCGAGGAACTCGACCCCGTCGGCGATGATCTCCGAGCCGTAGCGCTCGACGCCCTCGCTGTCGGTCCACTGCGTGTAGTGGATGCGCCCGCGGACCGCGACCTTCATGCCCTTCACGCAGTGCTTCTGCAC
>NZ_RZSU01000243.1:0-965 GCF_003997585.1 Mesorhizobium sp. M5C.F.Cr.IN.023.01.1.1
ATGCGGACCAGCTCGTCGCGAATCCAGCAATAGGCGGAGAAGCCGCGGGTTTTCTCGACGCTGATCGTGCCGAGATCGGAAAAGATCATCTGCGCGGCGCCGGTCAGCTCGAACGGCTTGCCGTCCGGCCGGAGGTAAGCGCTCGCAGCGGTCTCTTGCCATATGCGATAGGCATTGCCGACGAGCAGGTTCAGCTTGTTGTCGGGCTCGTTATCGTTATCCGGATCCACCAGGCGCAGGTCGATCGCGGCGTGACGACCGTCGGTGATGACGGAGAGCAGGATGTCGTCCCCGGGTTCCGGCGGCCGGTCGCGCATCTCGATCGCCTTGATGCGCTCGTCGAGCAGGACCTGGTAACGCTTGAACGCGGCCGTGGGCTTCGCCGTCAGGATCTGGCGCCTGCCGGTCGAGATCGCCGGCACTTTCACATACTTGCGCAAGTCTTCCGGCATCACCACGTCGGCGAAGGTCCGGAACATGGCGATCAGTTCCGGCACGTTGACGAAGGTGGCGAAGCGGGTGACCGGCTTGTATTTGCCGTTGGGCTGAAGCTCGAGCTCGGTCGAAACATCGCCGAAGGTCGAGGCCCAGGCGTCGAACTCGTGCAGGCCGCGTTCGAGGAGTGCGCCGTAGCCGAGATAGCGCTGCACGGAAAACATCTCGCCGAGCGTATTGGTGATCGGCGTGCCGGAGGCGAGCACCAGCGCCCGGCCCGAATTCTTTGTCTCGATGAAGCGCGATTTCACATAGAGATCCCAGGCGCGCTGCGAGCCGTTCGGATCGACACCCTTCAGCGTCGACATGTTGGTGGCGAAGGAGAGTTTCCGGAACTCCTGCGCCTCGTCGACGATGATCTGGTCGACGCCGATCTCCGAGATGGTCAGGAGATCGTCCTTGCGGGTCGAAAGCGCCTCCAGCCGCTCCTTGAGGCCCTCCTTCAACCGCTCGAGCCGCTTGCGCGAGAC
>NZ_RZSU01000244.1:0-912 GCF_003997585.1 Mesorhizobium sp. M5C.F.Cr.IN.023.01.1.1
GCGACCAACTCTGCGTCGCACTCGACGACGCGACGGTGGTCGAGATTATGCTCAATCCCGATGGCAAGCTTTTTATCGAACGTCTGGGACATGGCGTCGCTTCGGCGGGCGCGATGAGCCCGGCCGCGGCGGAGGTGATCATCGGCAGCGTCGCCCACGCGCTACAATCGGAGGCCGACGACGAGCAGCCGATCATCTCCGGCGAACTGCCGATTGGGGGGCACCGCTTCGAGGGCCTGCTGCCGCCCGTCGTTTCCGGACCGGCCTTCACGATCCGGCGGCGCGCGTCGCGGGTGATACCGCTTTGCGACTACGTAAAGTCGAAGGTTATGACCGAGGCGCAGGCCTCTGTCCTGCGCAGCGCGATCGCCTCTCGCATGAACATCGTGATCTCCGGCGGCACGGGCTCGGGCAAGACGACCCTTGCCAATGCGGTCATCGCCGAAATCGTCGCCAATGCTCCGGACGATCGGATGGTCATTCTGGAAGACACCGCCGAGATCCAATGCGCAGCCGAAAACGCGGTATCACTTCACACAAGCGACACGATCGACATGGCACGGCTTCTGAAGAGCACCATGCGTTTGCGGCCTGACCGTATCATTGTCGGCGAGGTCCGCGACGGCGCGGCGCTCACGCTGCTCAAGGCGTGGAACACCGGGCACCCGGGCGGCGTCACCACCATTCACTCGAACACGGCAATGTCGGCCCTGCGCCGGCTCGAGCAGCTGACCGCGGAAGCGAGCCAGCAACCCATGCAGGAGGTGATCGGAGAGGCCGTCGATCTTGTCGTTTCCATAGAACGGACGGGGAGGGGGAGGCGGGTCCGCGAGCTTATCCACGTCGAGGGCTTCAGCAACTCCCGATACCGGACCGAACACTACGCCCAGATCGATGAGGACAGCCATGTCG
>NZ_RZSU01000245.1:0-881 GCF_003997585.1 Mesorhizobium sp. M5C.F.Cr.IN.023.01.1.1
ATCTCAACCTTAAGGCGGTTGCGGCTTCCGCAGCATTGCCGGCGGCAGTGCGCGGCGTGCTCGCCGAGCGGACGCAGCTCAGCGCGGCACTGAAGCGCGATGCCAATGGCAATATCACCGCCAACGCGATCAGGCTGGTGTCCGGCGCGCTGACCGCCGACGGGCAGGCCAGCCTTGCCGACAATAAACTCGCCGCCGACATCAAGGGCGCGCTGGCCGACATCTCGCTTCTGTCCGGGGATGCCAAGGGCGCCATCGCCTTCGCGCTGAATGCGCAAGGCTCCAGCACAGCGCCCGACCTGTCGCTGACGGTCAACAGCGACCGGCTTTCGGTGGCCGAACGCGAGATCACCGGGCTGAGGCTCACCGCCACCGGCAAGGCCGATGCCGCCAACCCGGCGGCCAATGTGCAACTGTCCGGAAATGTCGCGGGCCAGGCCCTGCAAGGCAGCGCCGTGCTGGCGACGTCCGACGGCAAGCGCGCCATCAACGGACTTCTCCTGTCGCTCGGCAAGAACCGGATATCAGGCGACCTGGCACTTGATAATGCCTTCGTGCCGTCCGGTACCGTGGCCCTCGACCTGCCTGATATCGGTCCGCTCGCAGCCCTTGCCCTGGAAAAGGCGGAAGGCGACGTGCGCGGCACGATCGTATTCTCGAAGACCCGCGATGCGCCTGATGTCGCCATCAAGGCTTCGACGGCTTCGATTACGCGCGGCGATCTTTCGGCAAAGACGGTCACCATCGATGCGCGGATCGCCAACTATCTCGCCGCACCGGTGATCTCCGGAAAAATCCGCGCCGACAGCGTCACCTCCGGCGGCACCGTCATTCGCGGCATCGATGTCGATCTCACCCGCGACGGCGACTGGACCGGCTTT
>NZ_RZSU01000246.1:0-816 GCF_003997585.1 Mesorhizobium sp. M5C.F.Cr.IN.023.01.1.1
AATTAACATATTGAATCAATAAAGTGCCTGGGAGAGCTGCCGTGACCGCCAAATGGGATTTCTGGATCGACCGCGGCGGCACCTTCACCGATGTCATCGGCCGTGATCCGGAAGGCGGGCTGCACCCGCGCAAGCTGCTTTCCGAGAATCCTGAAGCCTATGCCGACGCCGCCATCCAGGGCATTCGCGATCTGCTCGGATTAAAATCCGGCGCGCCGATCCCGTCCGGCCTGATCGGCGACATCAAGATGGGCACTACCGTTGCCACCAACGCGCTTCTGGAGCGCAAGGGCGACCGCGTGCTGCTGCTCATCACCAGGGGATTTCGCGACGCGCTGAGGATCGCCTACCAGGCACGGCCCGACATCTTCGCCAAGGAGATCATTCTTCCCGAGCAGCTCTACGAGCGCGTCATCGAGGTCGATGAGCGCGTGCGCGCCGACGGCTGCGTCGAACGGCTGCTCGACATCGCCGCCTTGCGCCCAGCCATCGAACAGGCCAAGGCCGACGGCATCGACGCCGTGGCGATCGTCTTCATGCATGCCTGGAAATATCCCGACCACGAAAAGGCCGTTGCAAAAGTCTGCAGAAGTCTTGGTTTTCGCCAAGTCTCGGTCAGCCACGAGGTCTCGCCGCTTATCAAGCTGGTCGGCCGCGGCGACACTACCGTGGTCGACGCCTATCTGTCGCCGATACTGTCGCGCTATGTGCAGAGGGTGGCGGAAGAGTTAGGCGTTTTCTCCCCCCTCGAGGGGGAGATGGCCGCGAAGCGGCCAGAGGGGGTCGCCCAAGGCAGCGCGAGGCCTCGAGGAATGT
>NZ_RZSU01000247.1:0-805 GCF_003997585.1 Mesorhizobium sp. M5C.F.Cr.IN.023.01.1.1
CCGCCGATGCGCTTGTTCTGCTGCACCAGGTAAGGCATCGCGTCATGCACGCCATCGAGATCGTCGCCGGGAATGTTGGCCGGGCGCGGCGTTTCCGAACCGCCGCAATAGAGCACCGCATCATATTCGGCGAGCAGCTCCGCCACCGGCTTGTCGACGCCGACATTGATCCCGCAATGGAAGCTCACGCCCTCGCCTTGCATCTGCTCGATGCGCCGGTCGATATAGTGCTTCTCGATCTTGAAGTCGGGGATGCCGTAGCGCATCAGCCCGCCCGGCCGGCTCTCGCGCTCATAGACGTGAACGTCGTGACCGGCGCGGCCAAGCTGCTGGGCGGCCGCCATGCCGGCCGGCCCCGAGCCAATGATTGCGACGCGCCTGCCGGTTTTCCTTTCCGGCGGATAGGGCCGGATATGACCGGTTTCATAGGCCTTGTCGGCGATTGCTTGCTCGATCGTCTTGATGGCGACCGGAATGTCCTCGAGGTTCAGCGTGCAGGCTTCCTCGCAAGGCGCCGGACAGATGCGGCCGGTGAATTCCGGGAAATTATTGGTCGAATGCAGGTTGCGGATCGCATTGTCCCAGTCGCCATTGTAGACGAGGTCGTTCCAGTCCGGGATCTGGTTGTGGACCGGGCAGCCGGTCGGCCCGTGACAGTATGGAATGCCGCAATCCATGCAGCGCGCGGCCTGTTTCTCGACCTCCTTGTCCGACATCGGCAGCGTGAACTCGCGAAAATGCCGGATGCGGTCGGAAGCCGGCTGGTACTTGTGCACCTGCCGGTCGATCTCGAGAAATCCTGTTA
>NZ_RZSU01000248.1:0-766 GCF_003997585.1 Mesorhizobium sp. M5C.F.Cr.IN.023.01.1.1
AGCCGGCGCTGGAAGCCAGGCAGCCGGTCAGCATCGAGCTGCCGATCCGCAATGTCGACCGTTCGACCGGCGCCATGCTGTCTGGTGAAGTGGCAAAGCGCTTCAAGCACAAGGGCCTGCGCGAGGACACGATCTCGGTGAAACTCACCGGTACCGCCGGCCAGTCGTTCGGCGCCTTCCTGGCGCGTGGGGTTTCGTTCGAGCTGGTCGGTGCGGCCAATGACTATGTCGGCAAAGGCCTGTCGGGCGGCCGCATCGTCATCCGCCCGCCGGAGAACACGAACATCGTCGCAGCGGAGTCGATCATCGTCGGCAACACGGTGCTCTACGGCGCGACCGAGGGCGAGGCCTATTTCTCCGGCGTCGCCGGCGAGCGTTTTGCGGTTCGCAATTCGGGCGTGGCCGCCGTCGTCGAAGGCGTTGGCGACCATGGCTGCGAATACATGACCGGCGGCATTGTCGTCGTCATCGGTCAGACCGGCCGCAACTTCGCCGCCGGTATGTCGGGCGGCGTCGCCTATGTGCTCGACGAGGAGGGTGATTTCGCCGAGCGCTGCAACATGGCGATGGTCGAACTGGAACCCGTTCCCGAAGAAGACGACCTGATGGAGAAACTGCTCCATCATGGCGGCGACCTCGACCACAAAGGCCGCGTCGACGTGTCCGGCGACATGACCAGCCATGACGAGGAGCGGCTCTATCAGCTGATCTCGAACCACGTCCATTATACGGGTTCGGTGCGCGGCCGCGAGATCCTCGACAACTG
>NZ_RZSU01000249.1:0-685 GCF_003997585.1 Mesorhizobium sp. M5C.F.Cr.IN.023.01.1.1
GAACGGCACATTGCCGATGTGCGGACGAAGCATAGGCTCGTCCTCGAGTTCCAGCACTCGCACATACCCCCACAGGAGCGGCAGGCCCGCGAAGCCTTTTATCGCGACATGGTCTGGATCGTGGATGGAACGCGCCGGACGCGCGACCTGCCGCGCTTCGAGGAAGGCCGCCGTTCATTGCAGGTCTCACCTTGGCAAGGTGTCTATACGACACCGTTCCCTCAGGAGTGTTTCCCGCGCGATTGGCTGGACAGCCGTGCTCCCGTCTTCTTCGATTTCGCTGGAACGGAGGCGATCGATCATCATGCGCCCGCCGAACGGCGCTTGCTGTGGGGATTGCTGCCGGGACGTGCCGAAGGTCATGCCGTCGTCGTGGTGCTTGCGCGGCAGAATCTTGTCCGCGCCGCTCACGACCGCCCGCAGATCGTCGCTTCCCGTAAGATCCTCACTATCCTTGGCGAGCGGTTTCGCGCGGCGCGCGCCCGGGCGATGCTGGAGGCGCGTCGCTATCCGGTCAAGACGGCGTGGAAGCCGCGCCGCCGATGGCGGCGCCGTACGGCCCGGTTCTAAGTTTAGGCCGTCATCGGCAAGGAAGAAGCCCAGAGAAGAAAGGGAGGAAGAAGGCCCGCTCGCAGATCGGGCGGGCCGCCGCCGCTGGCGCTCAACCGCGCCGCTCGCGATCCCG
>NZ_RZSU01000024.1:0-79253 GCF_003997585.1 Mesorhizobium sp. M5C.F.Cr.IN.023.01.1.1
GCGAGAAGGAACCCGTCGCGAGTAGCCCTGCAAGGGCAGCCTCCGACTGTGCCGGCAGGATAGTCGCCGCGGTGAAGGCAGCAGCAAACAGACCGCCGTATACGGCAAACAGATCCATCTATGTTTTCGCTTTGCGGAAAGGCTTCAGGATTGCACATCGATCACGACCATCAGTCCGCCACCGCCCTTCTCTTCGACATTGTTGTTGGTCTTGCAATTCCCGATATGGAAGTGGATGAGCCGGCCGTACGAACATTGCAGGGTTCCTGTCGGCTGGCTGTCCAACTCACCTAGTCGGCGTCGCGTGAAGTCGATGCCCACGCTTACCGCCGCTTCTCCCTGAACTTGGCGTGGCAATTCGTGCAGTCTTGCAGCATCAGGTGGAACATATGTTCGGCAGGCATTTTCGATGGATCGGCGTCGGCCTTGCCGCCAGCCCGCTTCCCGAGCAGGCTGCTGCCCATGGCCATTCCAGACTTCATCCTCATGGCTTCCGTAATGCCATCGGGTGCATCGTCGGCCGCATCTGACAGCGCGGCCGCCAGGCTTTCGAGATGGCGAGCGAGCGCGGCGAATTCTTCGCGCGACTGCTCGATCTTGGCATTCGCGGCCGAGGCGCCGAACGAGCCTGTTGGAAATGCGTCGACCATGGCGATTCCAGACCGTCGGCGGATCGTTTCTACCGCCGCTTTGAAGGCCGCTGCGTCATAGGCCAGCTTGCCGTCAAAAATCCCGGAGATTGTCTTGGCGGCGCTCGCCATCGCCTTCATCGACGCCTGGCGCTCGGCGACGACTGGAGCGACGGCGGTCTCCGGAAGCGCCGTCCTAGCGGCGAGCCCGGCGACGACAAGGACTACTGCAATGACGGGGACGCGCCTCACTGAACCGTGCCGTTTCCCGCAAGGCCGTCGATGATCGGGCAATCGGGTCGGTCATCGCCGTTGCAATGGTCGGCGAGATGCCGAAGCATGTCCCGCAGTCCGGCGAGTTCCGCAAGCTTACGGTCGATTTCGGCGAGCTTGGCTTCCGCTATGGCCTTCACATCCGCGCTCTCGCGCTCCTTGTCGCCGTAGAGCGAAAGGAGTTGCCGGCATTCCTCCACCGAGAAGCCAAGGCTTCGCGACCGCTGCAGGAAGCGCAGGCGATGCACGTCGGCCGTCGAATAGTCCCTGTACCCGTTGCCGGCACGATCAGGCCTGAGAAGACCGATGTCCTCGTAGTATCGGATGGTCTTTGGCGGCAGGCCGGATTTTTCTGCAGCGGTTCTTATGTTCATGATCTAACCTCAGAGCTTCAAAGAACGAAGTCGTAGCGCGTTGCCGATCACGGAAACTGACGAAAGGCTCATCGCCGCTGCCGCGATCATCGGTGACAGCAATGTGCCGAAGACCGGGTAGAGCATGCCCGCCGCTACGGGCACGCCGAGCGCGTTGTAGACGAAGGCGAAAAACAGGTTCTGCTTGAT
Organism: Mesorhizobium sp. M5C.F.Cr.IN.023.01.1.1; assembly: GCF_003997585.1. Classification (NCBI taxonomy): domain Bacteria; kingdom Pseudomonadati; phylum Pseudomonadota; class Alphaproteobacteria; order Hyphomicrobiales; family Phyllobacteriaceae; genus Mesorhizobium; species Mesorhizobium sp. M5C.F.Cr.IN.023.01.1.1. The sequence goes on from NZ_RZSU01000024.1 coordinate 1,466, forward strand.
GTTCCCGATCGTCGCCTGCGACAGCCGCCGCGCCCGCACGATGCCGTTGAGGTCGCCTCTGACCAACGTGATGCCGGCGCTCTCGACCGCGACGTCGGCGCCGGTCCCCATGGCGATGCCGACATCGGCCGCCGCCAAGGCGGGCGCGTCGTTGACGCCGTCGCCAGCCATCGCGACGCCTTCGCCCTTGGCACGCAGCTCGTCGATCAGCGTCTTCTTGCTTTCGGGCAGCATATCGGCCCGCACCTCGTCGATGCCGAGCTTCGACGCGACCGCTTTCGCAGTGCGCTCGTTGTCGCCCGTCGCCATGATGATCCGGAGCCCGCTGTCATGCAGCGCGCGGATCGCTTCGACCGTCGTCGCCTTGATCGGATCGGCGACGGCGACGAAGCCGGCAAGCCTGCCGTCGACGGCGACCAGCATCGCGGTCTTTCCTTCCGAACGCAGCGCGTCGGCGCGGTCCTTGGACGCCGCGAGGCCGATGCCTAGATCGTCCATAAGCAGCGCGTTGCCGAGCGCGACAGCGCGCCCCCTGACGCTCCCCTTGACGCCCTTGCCGGTGACGGCCTCGAAATCCGCCGCGTCTTCGACGCTCGCGCCGCGCTGCCGCGCGCCATCGACGATCGCCTCGGCAAGCGGGTGCTCGGAACCCTTCTCGAGGCTGGCGGCAAGGCCGAGCAGTTCGGCCTCGTCAAAGCCATCGATCCCGACGACGTCGGTCAGCTTGGGCTTGCCCTCGGTCAGCGTGCCGGTCTTGTCGACGATCAGCGTGTCGACCTTGGCGAAGCGTTCAAGCGCTTCCGCCTCCTTGATCAGCACGCCGGCCTGCGCGCCGCGTCCCGTCGCGGTCATGATCGACATCGGCGTCGCCAGACCAAGCGCGCAGGGGCAGGCAATGATCAGCACCGAAACGGCCGAGACGATGGCGAAGACCATGCTTGGCTGCGGCCCGTAGACGGCCCAGACGATGAAGGCGACGATGGCGACCAGAACCACTGTCGGCACAAAGTAATAGGAGACGCGGTCGGCAAGTCCCTGGATGGGCGCGCGGCTGCGCTGCGCCTTGGCGACCATTTCGACGATGCGCGACAGCATCGTGTCGGCGCCGACTTTCTCGGCGCCGATGACCAGCGTGCCGTTCTTGTTGAGCGTGCCGCCGGTCACCGGGTCGCCCTTTGTCTTTTCGACCGGAACGGGTTCGCCGGTCAGCATCGATTCGTCGACCGCCGAACGGCCCTCAAGCACGGTGCCGTCGACCGGCACACTGTCGCCAGGCCGCACACGCAGCCGCTCGCCGGCCTTCACCTCGTCGAGCGGCACGTCTGCCTCCGAACCGTCCGCCGCAATCCGCCTGGCCGTCTTCGGCGCGAGGTCGAGAAGCGCGCGGATGGCCGAGCCGGTGCGCTCCCTTGCCTTCAACTCCAGCACCTGGCCGAGAAAGACCAGCGCGACGATTACCGCGGCTGCCTCGAAATAGACCGGGACCGTGCCGCCATGGCCGCGGAACTGGTGTGGAAAGAGATCCGGGAAAAGCGCCCCGATAACACTGTAGACATAGGCGGTGCCGACGCCGATCGAGATCAGCGTCCACATGTTCGGGCTTTTGTTGACGATGGATTCCCAGCCGCGATGAAAGAACGGGATCGCCCCCCAGACTACGACCGGCGTCGCCAGCGCCAATTCTATCCAGGCTGCCGGCTGCTCGCCGAGCCAGTCGCGGAACGGCAGGCCCAGCATCGGTCCCATGGTGATCAGAAGCAGCGGGATCGACAGCGCGGCGCTCACCCAGAAGCGGCGGGTGAAATCGACCAGCTCCGGATTGGGGCCCTGATCGCCTGTCGGCACGCCCATCGGCTCCAGCGCCATGCCGCAGATCGGGCAGGAGCCGGGCTTGTCGCGGATGATTTCTGGATGCATCGGGCAGGTGTACTGTGTGCCCTTGGGCATCGGTTCAGGCGCAGGCTGGCCGCTCAGATATTTGCCGGGGTCGGCCTCGAACTTGCCCTTGCAGCCGGCGGAGCAGAAGTAAAAACCTTTGCCCTCATGGCGCGCGAAATGCTTCGCCGTGGCGCGCTCGACGATCATGCCGCAAACCGGATCGGTCGCCTTCAGAAAGGCCTCTGGCTCCTTCATGAACTTCGTTCGGCATCCTTCCGAACAGAAATGATAGGTGTGGCCGCCGAAGGCCGCCGAAGGCTTTCCCGCCGCCGGATCGACCGTCATGCCGCAGACCGGATCGCGCACGACCGCGGCTTCAGCCGCGACGGAGCCGTGCGAGGAACAGCACGAGCCATGCGCTACGTCGGCGTGGGTGGCGTCATCGTGACGGTCGGTCATGGGGCACTCCAAAAGGGCAACTTCCCTTCCATCTACGGCTTCCAGTTACTGGAAGGTCAAGTGGTTTTCTGCAAAACGAAGCGTGGCCCGACAGCGGCCCCTACTGCGATCACCGCTCCTCAATGATCGTGAAGAGGAGCGCCGCTAGGCTGCTGCCTTCACTGGTTCAAAGGTGATATCGAGGACCGCGTCGAGCTGCCGATCCATGAAGCGCTCCGGGATGCTCTTCACGAGGAGATTGCGCAACGGAACAATGAGCGGATTGCGCCACTGAGCGACCCGCGCATAGAGGCGTGATTCGGCGGTCATCTTGCGCGCGCGGTCGACCCGTCGCGCATTGTACTCACGCAGTGCCTCGGAGACCGGCAGCCGCCCGAGCAAGGCAGCAATCACCGCGGCATCCTCAATGGCGAGACCGGCCCCTTGTCCGAGATCCGGCGTCACGGCATGAGCCGCATCACCGAGCAGCGCTACCTTGCCTCGAGTGAAGGACGACATTGGGTCGAGGTCGAGGATATCGGTCCAGACAAGCGAGTCCGGTGGCGTGCGGGCGAGCACCTCGGGAACGGGGTTGTGGAAATCGGCGAAGACCTCTCTCACTCCGTCGAGATCGAGGTTGGCCAGTTCAGGATCGTTCGTCCTCTCCGCGCCGCAGCAGGCAAACCAATAGACCCTGTCGCCCGCCACCGATGCCAAGCCGATTCGCTTCCCCGCTCCCCAGCTTTCGGTGAGGCGAGCGCGATCCATGCCATTAGGCACCCCGGGCGAGATTGCCCGCCAGCACGTATAGCGCGCGAAATGCTCGCGCGACTCGGGAAAGAGTGCCTTGCGCACGGGCGAGTGAATACCGTCACATGCGAGCACAAGCTCGGCTTCGACCGTGTCCCCGTTGGCAAAGTTCAGAACGATGCGATCGCCTTCCTCGCGAGCCCCTACGCATTCCATACCTGTCCTGATCATTCCGTCCTGCAGCTCCGAAAGAAGCGCCTTGTGCAGATCACCACGATGGAGCACGACCATCGCCAGGTGGGCGTAACGGCGGCTGAATTCCACGAAGTTCGTGGACTGGAGCACATTTCCACTCTGGTCCAGGAGATCGAGGCGGTCGATCGGCTGTGCTTCCGCGACGACTGCATCGTAAAGGCCAAGCGTCCGCAGCGCCCGCAAAGCATTAGCGCAAAGGCTCAGGCCGGCACCGATTGGCTCAAGCTTATCCGCCTGTTCGTAGATTTCGACGTCCCAGCCGAGGAGACGCAGGCCGTGCGCCGCTGCCAACCCGGCTATACCCGCGCCGACAATAGTTGCGCGCTGTTTCTTGGGTTCTCGCGATCTCATCTATAGGTAACCCTATGCGCGACCGAGAGTTCCAGCTGCGTCTTGCCATGCCCGAAGCCTCGCCGCGCCGGTTGATGCCGCGGCCGATGTCGAGTTCGCCATGCCGGAGCCGGGTTGGGACTCTTGCGGATCGCCGCGGTCAACCGGGCGCTTGCCCATGGTAGGGACCCGCTCATATGGATCGTGCGATCTGCAATCAGTCGTTGTGATTTCGGCTAAGATCGTGACCTCTACGCCGAGACGTTCTAGATGTATCCGGCTTACTGTCGACGTTTGTGCCGATCAACGAGCGCTGCGCCAAGCGCGTGTTAACATGAAATGCAGTGAGCCGTTCTGGCTGGTTAGGTGCGTGGTCGTGAGCAGATAAGAAGAACGGTGATGAAATCCAGCCCCTCGGAACCAGTTGACCTAATTCAACGCCCTTCCCGCTTCCAGCGCCAACGGGCTCAAAGTCTCAACCAGCACTGTTTCTGCATCAGCCTAGACGCCAGCGAGTTGGAGCGCGCGTTCGGAGCGAACCCGGAGACGCGTGACGTCTATTCTTTGACGCTCAAAAAGCAGCCGCATATGTTCGCCGCCTTGCCGGTGTTTGTGTCTCGGCATCATCTGGACCGCATGGCAGCGATCGTTCAGGCAGTACAGGCAGTCGTTGCTTTGCCCGCGTATCGTGATCTCGTGCTCGCCGAAGCCCCGCAAATCGCACATTTCGACGCCGGCGGCGCGCGCGGCGTGTTCATGAGCTTCGATTTCCACGTGGCTGGCGGAGAGCCGCAACTTATAGAGATAAACACGAACGCAGGAGGCGCGCTTCTCAATACTGCGCTGGCGCGCGCTCAGCGGGCTTGTTGTACGGCGGTCGCAAGCATGACTCCAGATTCTGCCGCGCTCGAAGCGACGGAGCAAACCTTCGTCGATATGTTTGTCGCCGAGTGGCGGCTGGCCCGCGGTGAGCGGGTCTTGCGGCGCTTGGCGATCGTTGACGACGATCCCCAAGAGCAGTTCCTTTACCCGGAATTTGTCCTCTTCAGGCAGCTATTCCTTCGCCACGGTATCGATGCAGTCATCGCCGCCCCGACGTCGTTTCAATTGCAGGGCGGCGTCCTTTCGCATGACGGGAAGCCCGTTGACCTCGTTTACAACCGGCTCACCGATTTCATGCTGGATCAACCCGCGCATGCCCTGTTGCGCACCGCGTATCTCGAGGGCGCCATCGTTCTGACCCCCCATCCTCATGCACATGCCCTGTACGCTAACAAACGCAATCTCGTCGTGTTCAGCGATGCTGAACGCTTGCGGTCGCTCGGTGTTTCCGAAAACATTTTGCACACGCTGCTAGGCGGGATTCCGAAGACCGAAATTGTCGATGCTTCGAAGGCGGATTCCTTATGGTCGCGGCGGCGGGGGCTTTTTTTCAAACCTGCGTCGGGTTTTGGGGGCAGGGCTGCCTACCGCGGCGACAAATTGACCAAACGGGTGTGGGGCGAGGTCCTTGCAGGCGAGTATGTCGCCCAGGCATTGGTCGCGCCGGGAGAACGATCGCTGGAGCGCGATCAACATGTGCGTCCGCTCAAATTCGACGTGCGGAACTATGTCTATGACGGCGATGTTCAATTCGTCACGGCACGGCTCTATCAGGGACAGACGACGAATTCCCGCACCCCGGGCGGCGGTTTCGCACCGGTCTTCACCGACGCCGACGCCGGTACAGATTGCACTCCGGTCTGTCACCCGGCGCGGCCATGAGCACGAGGCGGCAGACGACGCCGGCAGAGCTGGAAATGCTTGTCTTATGACTTTCGCTGCCAAACGGGCGAAGAAGGACCGCTGGGAGAGGGTGACCGCCCTCCCTCAGCGGCGAGGGTCGGATCGGTGAAATGCAGACCGTTTGACGGGTCGAGCTAGAGTTTGATCGCCCTCGTCCTTCCCTTGAGGCCTGAACGGATACCCGCAGCTCGGCTGCGGACGACAAGCACAGGACAAGCGAAAGATGACCAACGATACCATCGGCGTCGACGTCTCGAAAGACCATCTCGACGCCTACCGCATGAGCGACGGCGCCGGCCGCCGCTTCACCAACGACGCTGCCGGCCACACGGCCTTGCTGGACTGGCTGGGCCTGCCCGACGCCCGCATCGTCTACGAACCGACGAGTCCCTATCACCGAAGCTTCGAGCGCAGGCTGGCGGACGACGGCTTTGCGCTGGTCAAGGTCAACCCGCGCCAGGCCAGGCGCTTCGCCGAAGCCACCGGCAAGCTGGCCAGACCGACCGGCTGGATGCGGCGATGCTGGCGCGCATGGGAGCCCTGCTCGAGCTCGAGGCGCGGCCCGCGCGCAGTCCGATCCTGAACGATCTCAAGGATCTGCACATGGCCCGCCAGGCGCTGGTGAAGAGCCGTACGGCGGCGAAGAACAGGGCAAAGAAGCTGACCCTGCCCATCCTCAAGCGCCACAATGCTGAGCAACTCAGGCAGATCGAACGCCAGATCGGCGCCATCGAGACCGAAAGCATGGCGCTCGTCAAGACCGATCCCGATCTGGCGCATCGCTTCGCCATCCTCGTGTCGATCCCGGGCATCTCGGCGAACACCGCCTTCGCTCTTCTCATCGATATGCCCGAACTTGGCGCACTCGAAAACGGCCAGGCCGCCTCTCTTGCAGGCCTCGCACCCGTCGCACGGCAGTCCGGGAACTGGACCGGCCGCGCCTTCATCCGCGGCGGCCGGGCAAATGTCCGACAGGCGCTCTACATGCCGGCCCTCGTCGCCATGCGATTCAATCCAGACCTCAAGGCCAAATACGACCAGCTCATCGCCGCCGGCAAACCTGCAAAGAAGGCCATCACCGCGATCATGCGAAAGCTCGTCGTGCTCGCAAACGCACTGCTCAGGGACGGCCGAAACTGGACCCCATCCCTTCCTTGACCAACACGGATACTCTAGCGCGAGACGTTCGACTATTTCCTCAATGAGGTGAACCCGGCCAACGGCTTGATCCTTGACAAGACCGCCCCGCATTGGCCCGCCAGCATTGCCGCGACAGGCTTGGCTCTGGCCTGCTATCCTGTCGGGGTCGAGCGTGGGTTTATAGCGCGCGAGGCCGCCGCGTCTCGAACGCTCGCTACGCTGCGCTTCTTCTGGACGAGCCCGCAGGACCCGAACCCAACGCCACGGGATATCGCGGGTTCTATTATCATTTTCTGGACATGCAGACCGGCCGACGCGCTTGGCAATGCGAACTGTCGACGATCGATACCTCGTTCCTGCTGGCGGGCGCCTTGGCGGCGGCAGCCTATTTCGACGGAGACACGACCGAGGAACAGGAAATCCGCGCGCTCGCCGACGCGCTCTATCGCCGGGCCGACTGGCAATGGGCGCAAAACCAAGACGCGACGGTGACCCACGGCTGGACACCCGAAAGCGGTTTCATCAAGTACCGCTGGGAGGGCTACGACGAGGCGCTTCTGCTTTACATTCTGGGTCTCGGCTCTCCGACACATCCGCTGCCGGAACGCAGCTACACGGCCTGGACAGCGACCTATCGGTGGGAAAGTTGTTACGGCTACGAGTATCTCTACGCCGGCCCTCTTTTCATACATCAGCTGTCCCATGTCTGGATCGACTTTCGCGGGATCCAGGACGTCCTCCTGCGTGAAAAAGGCATCGACTATTTCGAGAACAGCCGCCGGGCGACCTATGTGCAACAATGCTATGCGATGGAAAACCCGCGCAAGTTCGCAGGCTACGGCGAGCATTGCTGGGGAATTACCGCAAGCGAGGGACCAGGCCCGGCCACGCTTAAGCTGAACGGCGTCGAGCGCGTATTCGACGACTATGTCGGGCGCGGCGTGCCCTATGGGCCGGACGATGGCACTTTGGCGCCTTGGGCAGTCGTGGCATCCTTGCCATTCGCCCCTGAAATCGTGCTCCAGGCGATCGACTTCTGTATTCATCGGGCCAAGTTGAAGAAGTACAACAGGTACGGCTTCAAAGCGTCCTTCAATCCCACCCATCCGGGTGAGCCGGGCAATCCTTATGGCTGGTGGGTATCGCCATGGCATTTTGGACTCAATCAGGGGCCAATCGTGCTGATGATCGAGAATTATCGAACGGACCTACTGTGGCAATTGATGCGTGGCTGTCCTTACATCGTAGCTGGACTGCGCCGCGCGGGGTTCAGAGGCGGTTGGCTGAAGTGAGCCAAACAGAAAATTTCGGCGACCCACAGAACAGGTGTAGTATGACGAAATCGGGCTGCCAGTGTGCATGCCCGGAGATGCGTGGGATCGGACGATGATTGTCCGAACGCTATCGATATTGGAATGCACAACGTTGCTGGCGATGCATCGCCTGGCGCACTTGGCATGCGCGAAGGACGGACAACCGTACGTCGTTCCAATCTATTATGCTTATGCGGACAGCCATCCTATGCGTTCTCGATGGTGGGAAAGAAGGTGGAATGGATGCGAGCCAATCCACGTGTTTGTGTCCAGGTCAATGAGTGGGGCAAAGGGCGCGAATGGAAAAGCGTCGTTGTTGACGGACGGTACGAAGAACTGCCGGACCGGATCGGTCACGAAGCTGTGCGGGACCATGCGTGGTCATTGTTGAGCAAGCATTTCGATTGGTGGGAGCCGGGCGGCCTCAAGCCAGTCATCCCTCAGTTATCGGACCACTTGCCGCATGTATTCTACCGGATCCTTGTCGACCAGATGTCCGGGCGGGAAGCAAAGGAAACGAAATGATCGTCCGGGCGGTGGATGCATCAGCCCCGAGAAGAACAGGCTAAAAGCAAGGGAAGCTCAGCGGATTCAGCCTTCATGTTTGCCGCCTCTCTTGCCTGGTACGGATAGCAAACGATCGTTGCCACCTGCCGGACGATCCGCGTTCTTACATGCGGCTCACGGCAGTGTTGATAGGTGAAATCGACGCGCACCGGAGCCTTGCGCCCCGGGATATTGACGTCGACCGCGATTGTCATATCGGTCCTTGCCGGGCAGATCGACGAAATTGCCACAGGTTACCGTCCCAGCGATCGTCATTTGTTCGAGATCGAAGTGGTTTTATCCCAACGTGACCGAGCCCTGACACGGTGACAGTCACTTTGGCGTTTTCGACCCGTTCGCCGGTGCTCGCATCGGATACCGCAATGACTATGTGGCCTTGATTTCCCTCAAAAGCAGAAGTCATTCGCGGCAGCGCGGTGCGCGTCCCCCCGCTCTTTGGTGCCTCCGCCGAAATGCCGTGGAGTTTGATCTGGAACAAACCCGATCGCCGTCCTCTTGGTATGTTCAACTATTCCGGCGCCTGCGCTGCGTGAAGAGAAGGATTGGATCTTTGGATTGGAAGGCCGCCCAGTTGCGGGTCATCCGCACATGGAAAGGATCACCGGCCTTCGACGTGCCTCGCTGGCTCGTCCTGTTGATCGCTATCGTCTTTTCTGCTTCCACGATCCTGCATGCCGGCGGCCGCGCCGATTCAGCCATGGCTGACGCCGGTCGCTTCGCAGTTGAATTTCGCCACGCCGATGCGGCGATGGAACATGGCCACCACGCGCCATGCGATCAAAAGGATCAGAAGAGCGCCGCCGGTCACTGCTGCGTTTCGGCCTCAGGCTGTTCGCTCTGCGTGCCTGTGACCATGCAAGTCCTGGCGGGCGTGACGCCAAGCGAGCCAGTTGCCGTCGCCCCGCTTTCCGTTTCTTCGCCAGGCGACGTTTCGATGATGCTGCGACCCCCAAAGCTCTCCGTGACCGCCTGAGCGCACGCGACCCTTGCGGTTCGTGCGCTCCGCTATCGGCCGATCAGGCCTTTCGAGTCACGAACGTGAGAGCTTTTGAAATGCAACAGATTTCCCGTCGCCAGTTTCTGGCATCAACGGCGGCTGCCGGCGTCGCCGGCGCAGCCTCGTCATTAACCGGCTTTCCAGGCATTGCACGAGCCGCTACCGCAACAATCATTCGCGCCGAATCCCGCGTCATCGACGTTGCGGGGCGGGCGGCCACCGTATTCGGCCTTGTCCAGCAGGACGGCACGCACGGGCTGGTCTCGCAAGCGGGTGAGGACTTCAACGTCCGCCTCGAGAACGCGCTGGATGCACCGACGCTCATCCATTGGCATGGCCTGACGCCGCCATTCGGCCAGGACGGAGTGCCGGACCTGCCGCAGCCGCTGCTGCAATCCGGCCAGGCCTATGACTACCGCTTCCCGCTCGAAACTACCGGCACCCACTGGATGCATGCGCATACGCTGCAGGAGCAGCAGCTTCTGGCGGCGCCGCTGATCGTCAACGATCCCGCGGAGGCGGGCCTCGACGAGCAGCCCGTCGTGGTGCTCTTCCACGATTTCAGCTTCAAGACGCCGGAGGAACTGCTTGCCGGACTGACCGGCTCGACCGGGAGCATGGCGGGGCACTCGATGAGTGGCATGAGCCACGACATGAGCAACATGAATGGGATGGAGCAGGGCGCGGCGACGCAGATGGCCTCCACCATGGATATCAATGACATCGAGTACGACGCGTATCTGGCGAACGATCGCACCCTCGACGATCCGCAGGTGTTTTCCGTCGAAAAGAGCGGAACGGTTCGGCTGCGTCTCATAAACGGCGCAACTGCCACGGCCTTCTGGATCGACACTGGATCGCTCGAAGGCGAGGCGATCGCGGTCGACGGCAACCGGGTTGTCCCAGTCCGCGGCCGCCGTTTCCCTCTCGGCATGGGACAGCGCATCGATATCCGGATCCGTCTTCCGCGCGAGGAAGGCGCATGGCCGGTGCTAGCTCTCAGGGAAGGCAGTGCCGAGCGCACCGGCTTCATCCTGGCGACAAAGGGCGGCGCGATAAAACGCGTATCCTCGAAGGGTGACAAGGCCGAGGGTCCGCTTGACCTTGCGCTGGAGGCGAGCCTTCTCGCCACGAAGCCGTTCGCCGAGAAGGCGGCGGGCGCGAGCGAACCCGTCGTGCTCGGCGGCGATATGGCAAAATACGCCTGGACCATCAACGGCAGGGGCTGGAGCGACCACAGGCCGATCGCGGTCAACAAAGGGGACCGCGTCGAACTGGCCATCCGCAACGGCAGCATGATGGGCCACCCGATGCACCTGCATGGCCATCATTTCCAGGTCGTCGGGATCGGCGGTCGCCGCTTCTCGGGAGCGGTGCGCGACACCGTCTGGCTGCCGCCGCAACGCGAGGTGACCGTCGCCTTCGACGCCACCAACCCGGGGACATGGGCCTTCCACTGCCACCACCTCTACCACATGGCGACCGGCATGATGACCGTCGTTCAGTACGCCGCCTGAGCGGCGCGAAGGAGAACCGATATGAGAACCCATTCAAGGATCAATGCTGGCGCGATTGCCGTAGCGGCCCCTCAACCGCTCCATACGGACCTGATAGGCATCACCCGGCGCATGACATTGCTTGCGCTCGCGGCAGCGGCCGGATTTGCCGCCGTCGTTTCCTTCTCACCTCGGGCTGGCGCCGAATCCGCCGGGGCAGGCTTCGTCTACACGGCCGACGAGCATGGCGGCTCCGTCAGCCGGATCGCCCTTGACGGTGGCAAGGTCGACATCATCCCGGTCCCCGTCATGCCGCACAACGTCCAGTTCGTGCCGGACACGGGCATCTTGCTGATGGTTGGAATGCCAATGTCGGGCATGGAAGAAGGACATGGCGGCGATGGTCACGGCGAAGGGGAGGAGGAGCCGAAGGGCAGGCTGATCGTCATCGACACCGCCGGCTCCGCCTCGGGCCAGGCGGCCTCCATCGATGTCGGCGCTCATCCGGCTCACGTCATTGCCGATGCGCCAGGCAAGCGCGCTTTCGTGTCCAATTCCGAGGACAACGCAATCTCGGTGATCGACCTAGACACTGGGACGGCCATTGGGGCGGCCAGCACCGGCGACTATCCGCATGGTCTGCGCATGAGCCCTGACGGGAAGTCGATCTACGTCGCAAATGTCAAGGACGGCACGGTTTCGGTGATCGACACGGCCACGCTCGCCGAGACGGCAACGATCAAGGTCGGATCAGCCCCGGTGCAGGTTGGCTTCGTCCCCGACGGCAGCCGCGTCTACGTCTCACTCCGCGACGACAACAAGGTGGCGGTCATCGATACCGCCACGAAGGAGGTGACCGGGCGGGTCGAGGTCGGCCGGTCGCCGATCCAAGTGCACGCGACGCCTGATGGCCGTTTCGTCTACGTCGCCAACCAGGGCACGGATGCGGAGCCGGACGACACCGTGTCGGTGATCGACATCGCAAGCGGAACGGTCGTCGAAACGATCCGTACCGGCGCGGGAGCCCACGGCGTTGTGGTCAGCGCCGACGGGGCGTTCGTCTTCGTCACGAACATCTTGGCCGGCACGGTTTCGCAAATATCGGTCGAAAGCCAGTCGGTCGTCAAAACCTACCCGGTGGGCAAGGGGCCGAACGGCATCACCTTCCAGGCGCCGAAGCCGACACCTGCCAACGCCGGATGAACCAGGTACCAAACCCAACACTGAGGAGAATGAAGCCATGACACGCTTAAGCAGAACCATATTTGCAACCGCGATGATCCTCATCCCGGCGGCCGGCTTCGCCGAAGACGCCCACCATCCCGCCGGCACCCCGGCAAAACCCTCCGCCGAAGAGATCGCGCCCGCGCCACAGGCCAATGCCCCCGGAGGCGCCATGATGGGCGGAATGATGCCCGGCATGATGTCTGGGGACATGATGCGGATGATGATGGGCATGATGGGCGGTGGCATGATGGGCGGCGCCCAGCCGATGGCCGGCCCCATGGGGCAAATGATGTCGCCTGAGCATGTCGAAGGCCGCATCGCCTTCCTTCGGACAGAACTCAAAGTGACGGAGGCGCAAGGGACGCTGTGGCAGGCCGTCGCGGACGCTATGCGCGCCAATGCCGGCGCGGCGAAGGGCATGATGCCCGGGATGGCCGGCGGGATGATGCCCGGCGCAAACATGCAGGGCGGCGCGATGCCCTCAGACGCCGGGCCTGTGTCACCGCTCCGGAGGATCGAGCTCCAGGAGAAAGTGCTGTCGGCGAGACTCGATGGCCTGCGAAGGCTGAAGACCGCGCTGGAGCCCTTCTATGCAACGCTGGACGACGCCCAGAAGGCCGTGGCCGACAAGCTCCTCGTACCGGCTCCGATGGGCATGATGTGAAACGACTGCGACCGCGGCGGATAGGCTGCCGCGGTCGTGATCACATTCTTGCACCCGTCCTTTTTAAGATCGCGAAGCCGTATTCCGCGACCGAGGACAAATCATAAGTGTATCGATCTCATTTCTTGGCGGTGCAAGTATGAACAAAGGCCACTACCGACAAATTCGCTAACGACAAGGGTCCCCTGGAAAATGAACACGCGCATCAAATCAGAAAGAAAACCCGACAAGCATTCCAAACAAGAGTTGATACAGATTGATACTTACTGGCGCGCGGCGAATTATCTGACGGTTGGGCAGATTTATCTGCTCGACAATCCGCTGCTGCGGGAGCCGTTGCGCATCGAGCACGTCAAGCCGCGCCTGCTCGGCCACTGGGGGACTTCGCCGGGGCTGAACTTCATCTATGCGCACCTCAACCGCATCATACGGCTGCAGGATGCGAACGTGGTCTATATTTGCGGGCCCGGCCATGGCGGACCGGCGATGGTGGCGAACACCTATCTCGAGGGGACCTACAGCGAACTGAATCCCGACATCTCGCTCGACGAGCCCGGAATGCGGAAGCTCTTCCGGCAGTTTTCCTTTCCTGGCGGCATACCGAGCCATGCCGCTCCCGAAGTGCCCGGCTCCATCAACGAAGGCGGCGAACTCGGATACGCGCTCTCGCATGCGTTCGGCGCTGCGTTCGACAATCCGGACCTCGTCGTTGCCTGCGTCGTGGGCGATGGCGAAGCGGAGACCGGACCGCTTGCGGCCGCCTGGCATTCCAACAAGTTCCTGAACCCCGAGCACGACGGCGCCGTGCTGCCGATCGTCCACCTCAACGGCTACAAGATCGCCAATCCGACCATCCTCGCGCGTATTCCTGAGGACGAGTTGCGCTCGCTTTTCGTCGGCTACGGCTACGAGCCGTTGTTCGTCGAAGGCGATGACCCGGCGGCGATGCATGAACGGATGGCCGCGGTTCTGGACACGGCAATGGAGCGTATCCGGGCGATCCAGCAGTCCGCGCGCAGCGGTCAGGCCCGCGACGCGGGGCGTCCGGTCTGGCCGATGGTCATCCTGAGGAGTCCGAAAGGATGGACCGGGCCCAAGGAGGTCGACGGCCTGAAGACGGAAGGATTCTGGCGCTCGCACCAGGTTCCCCTGGCGGGCCTCGCCGACGATCCGGACCATCTAAAGCTGCTCGAAGAGTGGCTGCGAAGCTATCGGCCGGAGGAATTGTTCGACGCCGCCGGCGCGCCGGTCGCCGAGATTCGTGCAACGGCGCCAAGTGGAGCACGGCGCATGAGCGCCAACCCCCATGCCAATGGCGGATCTTTGCGCAAATCTCTCGAAATCCCCGACATGAAGTCGCATGCGGTCGACGTCCCCAAGCCTGGCGCGGCAAAAGCCGAAGCCACCAGAGTAATGGGGAAGTTCCTGCGCGAAGTGATGCAGGCAAGCGCGGCAGATCGCAACTTCCGCATCGTCGGGCCCGACGAGACGGCGTCGAACCGCCTACAGGATGTTTTCGAGGTTACCCAGCGCGCCTGGATGGAGACGATCCTGCCGGAAGACACCCAACTCGGCCGCGATGGCCGCGTGCTTGAAATCCTTTCCGAGCACACCTGCCAAGGCTGGCTCGAAGGCTATCTCCTCACGGGAAGGCACGGACTTTTTTCCTGCTACGAGGCCTTCATTCACATCGTCGATTCGATGTTCAACCAACATGCGAAGTGGCTGGACGCCAGCCGCGACATTTCCTGGCGGCGGCCGATCTCCTCGCTGAACTATCTGCTGACCAGCCATGTCTGGCAGCAGGACCACAATGGTTTCAGCCATCAGGATCCCGGCTTCATCGATGTCGCGCTGAACAAGAAGGCCGATATCGTCCGGGTCTATCTTCCGCCGGACGCCAACACGCTGCTGTGCGTCGCCGACCATGTGCTCCGGACGTGGGATCGCATCAACATCATCGTCGCGGGAAAGGCGCCGTCCTGGCAGTGGCTGCCGCTGGCCGACGCGAGGGTGCATTGTGACGCCGGTATCGGAATCTGGGACTGGGCTTCCCACACAGGCGAGCCGGACGTCGTGATGGCCTGTGCCGGAGACGTCCCGACGGTCGAAACCCTGGCTGCGGTAAGCATCCTGCGGCAGCATCTTCCCGACCTCGCCATCCGCGTCGTCAACATCGTCGACCTGATGACGCTGCAGCCTAAGGACGTACATCCACATGGGCTTTCCGATCACGACTTCGACGCGTTGTTCACGACCGACAAGCCAGTGATCTTCGCCTACCACGGCTATCCGTGGACGATCCACAGGCTGACCTATCGCCGGACAAATCACGTCAATCTCCATGTCCGCGGCTTCAACGAGGAAGGGACGACGACCACTCCATTCGACATGACCGTGCTGAACGGCCTCGACCGCTTCCATCTGGTGCAAAGCGTCATTGACCGCACGCCAAAGGCGCAGTCCGCCGGGATCGGCCTGAGAGGGTTGATGGAAGCCAAGCTGATCGAGCATCACGATTACGTGCGTGCTCACGGGCAGGACATGCCGGAGATCCGTGATTGGAAGTGGGACGCGGCGGCGGGTGGATGACGCCATGGCCGACGCAATTCTCGTCCTGAACGCCGGCTCATCGGGCCTAAAGTTCGTTGTGTTCGAGCGGCTTGCGGAGTTAGCCGTGTTGATGCGTGGCAGCCTTACGTCACTGCAGCGCAAACCGCGAATGAGTGTTTCCAGTGCCGAGGACGAACAGACGACGCAGACGGATTTCGCAGATCGCCCGATTGGCACCGAAGAAGCACTGGAACTCATCCTTACCGAGCTTGACAGGTGCGGTCTGCTTCAATCCGTCAGCGCGGTCGGTCACCGGATCGTTCACGGCGGACGCGATTTCACTGCCGCGACGATCCTCAACCCGCCAACACTCGAGGCACTCCGCGCGAAGCCATTCCGAGACAACGAAATGAACGCAACCCAGCGCAATAGCCAGCGCATTCTTTGAGAGGGATTGAGACGTTGCAGACCACCACAGTAGACGTCGGCGGAATTGCCAGTGTCCTTGACCCACTTGCTGTCGAAAGGAAGCTACGGCAACTCCCAGGCATAAGGAACGCCAATGTGAACTTCGTTTCGGGCACGGCGACTGTGACCTATGATGAGGGTCGCACCAACGTCGAATCCATCCGTGACGCCGTCCTCGAATGCGGCTTCCATTGTCGCGGTGAAGTCGTGCCCCGTCACATGTGCGAGCCGGATTCCACGACTGTGCAACCCGCAAATCCCAAGGCGCCGGCTGCCCGCCACGAGCACGCGAGAGCCCCGAAACCTCAAGGGGGCGCGACGGCGGCTCACGCTCATCACGCGCCGCAGGGAAAGCCGGTTGCCGCGTCCGCGCATGATGAGATGGCGCATGAGATGGGTCACGGCTCTGGCGACATGCAGGCCTTGGTGCGCGATATGCGCAACCGGTTCTGGATTGCGCTCGCGTTCACGGTGCCGATTTTCATCTATTCACCGATGGGTGGAATGTTTACTCCGCCCACGCCGCCTTTCGGTCTGGACCTGGAACTGTGGCTGTTTTTGCTGGCCAGCGCCGCGATCCTGTATCCGAGCTGGCCCTTCTTCGTTGCCGCATGGCGGGCGCTCAGGAACGGCGTGCTGAACATGGCGGTGCTCGTCGTGCTCTCTGTCGGCACCGGCTACGTGTTCAGCGTCGGCTCGACGTTTTTCTTCCCCGGCGTGCAGTTCTACGAAGCCGTGGCGGTGCTGCTGGTCTTCATCCTGCTCGGCCATTGGCTCGAAATGCGCGCGCGAGCTGGCGCATCGGCCGCCATCCGCGCACTTCTGGATCTCGCCCCGCCGAAGGCGACCGTGCTGAGGGAGGGCAAGGAGATCGAGGTTCCAACGGCGGACGTCCAGGTGAACGAGACGATCGTCATTCGGCCCGGCAACAAGATCCCAGTCGACGGCGAGGTCCTCGACGGCGAATCGCTTGTCGACGAATCCATGCTCACGGGCGAGTCGATGCCGGTGAAGAAGGCGCCGGGCGACCAGGTCATCGGCGCGACCATCAACAAGAGCGGCAGCTTCAGATACCGGGCGACCAAGGTCGGCGCCGATACGGCGCTCGCGCAGATCGTCAAGCTGGTGCAGGAGGCGCAAAATTCCAAGGCGCCTGCTCAGCTCCTGGCGGACCGCGCCTCTCAGTGGCTGGTTCTGATCGCGATCGTCATCGGCTTCGCGACCTTCGCTGTATGGTTCTGGTGGCTCGGCTCGCCTCTGCTCTTTGCACTGACCCTGACCATAACGGTGTTCGTGATAGCCTGCCCCGACGCCCTCGGGCTGGCGACACCGATGGCCGTCATGGTCGGTACCGGCCTCGGCGCAATGAATGGGATCCTGTTCAAGAACGCGGGGGCACTGGAGGACGCCACCAAGCTCGACGTGATCGTCTTCGACAAGACCGGCACGTTGACGATGGGCCAGCCGCGGGTGGTGGATGTCTTGGCGGCCGAGGGGCGGTCACCGGACGATGTGCTCCGAGCGGCCTCGGCGGTAGAGCGCGGGTCCGATCATCCGCTCGCCGTGGCGATCGTCGAACGCAGCGCCGGTCTCGACGTTCCGCAGATGCGGGCCTTTCTCAACCTGGAGGGAAAGGGAGCCCGGGCCGAGATCGGAGGCGAGGCGGTGTTCCTCGGCAACCGCCGGCTCATGGATGAGGAGAAAATTGATCTCGGTGTCCTCGCCAAGGAGGCGGATCGCCTCAAGGGCGCCGGACGCACCGTTGTGCACGTCGCGCGCGGAGGGCGGGTCCTGGGTCTCATCGCCATAGCCGACGCGTCGCGCCCGAGCGCAAGGGCGACCGTGGCCAAACTGCGCGAGCGCGGCGTGCAGGTTGCGATGCTGACCGGCGACAACGAAGGGACGGCGAAGCGTATCGCCGCCGAGTTGGGCATTGACATCGTCCTCGCCGATGTGCTGCCGGGGCAGAAGGCCGCGAAGGTCAAGGAACTGCAGGAGCAGGGCAAACGGGTCGGCATGGTTGGCGACGGCGTCAACGATGCGCCCGCCCTCACCCAGGCCGATGTCGGCTTCGCCATCGGCGCCGGGACGGACGTGGCCATGGAGAGCGCCGACGTCGTGCTGATGAAGAGCGATCCTTACGACGTCGTCGGAGCGATCGAACTGTCGCGCGCCACGCTGCGGAAGATGCACCAAAACCTGTTCTGGGCAGTGGCGTACAATGTCGTGGCATTCCCGATGGGTGCCGGGGTGTTCTACCCTTTGGTGATCAGCCCTGAGGTGGCTGCGTTGGCGATGTCCGGCAGTTCCGCGCTTGTCGCGGTGAATGCGCTGCTTCTGAAGCGGACGCGGCTCGAAGGCATCAAGACACCAGGGGTGGCGCCGATGTCGGCCGTCGATGCCCGCGAAATGGAGTCGTCTGCGGCATGAACGAAAGCGGTGCAACGGGAACGAACCGTCGCGCAACCGTAGCACTGCTGCTTGCCGTTTTTGCCGCTGCCGTGGGATATGGAGTGGTGCTGCCCGTGCTGCCGCTCCTCCTGGAGAGCTTTCTCCCGTCAGCATCTTTCAGCAGCATAGGCTGGCATAGCGGAGCCTTGACCGCGATCTACGCCGGGGCGCCCCTGCTGTCCGCACCGCTCTGGGGCCGCTGGTCGGATCGCCGAGGCAGACGATCGTTGGCCTCGTCGGCTTCGGTGCAACTCTGGCTGTGACCGCATTCGCCCCCGAGCATTGGATGGCTCTACACGGGGCGGTTCCTGAACGGCGCCTTCGCTGCAGCGATCTTGCCCACAGCGCAGGCATTTGTGGCTGACAGGGCTGTTTCCGATGGGTGGCGCGCCCAGCGTTTCGCCTGGCTGGGTATGGCGGGCATCGCCGGGTTTTTTTGTCGGACCAATGCTTGGCGGCATCGTGCTCCAGTGGGGCAGCACGGTTTCGAGCAACACGTCGACGGCGCAACTCAGCGCGCTGCCGTTTCTGATCTCGGCCGGCCTGACGCTTTTAGGCGCAGTCGGCCTTGTCACGCTCGAACGGAGCTCCGAATTTCCCGCACAGCCGTCCGACAAGAATGAGACCGTTCGGCGCCGTGCCGCCACGTTGCTCCTCTTCCTAGCGGGTCTTGTCGCTGCGGGCGTCGCCGCATTCGAGGTCGTGCTCGCGCTTCGGGGGCGCTCCCTCGGCATGACGCCCTACCAGGTGGGCATCATGTTCGCCGAATGCAGTCTGGTCATGTTCGCCGTCCAAGGCCTAGTTTTCTCGCCGCTTGTAGCGCCTTCGTGGACCGCGAAGCTGATTACGCCCACCCTCGTGATCATGGCGACGGGACTGTTCCTCGTCCCCTATGCCGAAACCTTCGCTGCACAATTGGTTGCAATCGGCACAGTCGCGGCGGGCGCCACACCTTGACCTACTGGACCTCACTTGTTTCCGCCGGCGCTCAAGGCGCGGAACTCGGGCGCCAGGCAGCGGCGGCGAGCCTCGGGCAAACGGTGGGTTCAGCAGCCGGCGGGGTTCTGTATGCGGCCGGCACCGCGCCGGAAGTAGGATTTCTGCTTCTTGGCGGGCTCATCCTTGCCGCTGCGGCCGCAAGTCTCCGCCTTGGGCCGCGTCTGCTGGCTGCTGGCATCGACGCCAATGGCACTGCGGCAGCGACAAGCGGCAGCGGCAGCGGCAGCCATTGACCTGCGTCAAAGAGTTGCGCCTGCGAATAGGCGATAGTGGCAAAATGTGAACGACTGGAATACGTCCCGTGCTCGCGCTGTTTTGGAGACTCTGGCCGCAAAGATGCCGACGCCCGCAAAGGGCATCCGGTATTGCCGTAACGCTTGGCATCGCGCTTTTCCTGATGCTGTCGGCCTCGGGTGCCCAGGCCGACGGGCGGCACCTCGGGACCGGCTTGAGTTTCGCGACGCCGGGCATCGCCTTGTCGACGCTCCTCGTTGAGCAACCTGTCGAGGCGTCGCCCAAGCTATCTCCTTCGTCTTTTGCGTTCGCCTCGAACATCGTTGCGGCTCGAGAGGGCGGCTGGTGCTGCGAAGATGCCGCCTATGGGCAAAGTACGGCTTGCTCCGGTGCAAGTTGTATCGGATGCTCGCTGGCTCAACCTGTCGCAGCGTCCAACGTCCATCCTGCGGCAGGCACGTCTGTTCATGCCATTCCGCAGCAAGCGGTCATGTTCCCGACTGACCCCGATGCGGACTTACGACCTCCTCAGCCATTTCTCTGAATGCTGATCAGCGAGATCGCCGATCTCGCTGACGGATACGAACTGTACGCCGAGGCGCTTGCGGCATCCTCCGGCTGGCTGATCATCGAAAGGAGTGTTCCTATGTCCGTCCATCATCGCGAAGACCATCAGAACGAACCGCAAGGAACCTTCCTGGCCTCGCGAACGGGGCTTGTCTTGCTCGGATTCCTGGCAATCGGAGGCTTCCTCCTGTTCACCGAACATCGAGCGCACCTGCTCGGAGCTCTCTTCTGGCTGCTACCGTTCGCCTGCGCGTTTCTGCACATGTTCATGCACGGCGGGCATGGCGGGCACGGAAGCCACCGCGAACCCTCCGACAGGAGCCCATCATGAGCACCGGGATGACAGACTATGGATTATGGGGTCTGGTGATCATCAATTCGGTCGTCTTCATCCTGTTCGCCTACAGCTTCTTCAAGCCGGAGACGCCGCGCGACTGGCGCTCATTTGGAGCGTTCAGCGCATTCCTGGTTGCGCTGTTCACCGAGATGTACGGTTTTCCACTCACCATCTACTTCCTGTCCGGCTGGCTGCAATCGCGCTATCCGGGGGTAGAATGGTTCTCGCATGATGCCGGACATCTTCTCGAGATGATGTTTGGTTGGGAGACGAACCCCCATTTCGGACCGTTCCATGTCCTGAGCTTCGTCCTGATCGGCGGCGGCTTCTGGGTGATCGCCGCGGCTTGGCGCGTACTCTACGACGCTCAACAGCGCCGCACCCTGGCAACCGGGCCGTACAGCTACGTCCGCCATCCGCAATATGTCGGCTTCGTTCTGGTCCTGCTCGGGTTCCTGGTTCAGTGGCCGACCCTGCTGACACTGGCGATGTTCTCGGTACTGGTCGCCATGTACATAAAGCTGGCGCGCATCGAAGAGCGGGAGGCACTGGCCACGTTCGGCCATGCCTACCGATCATATATGGAAGAGGTGCCAGGATTTATTCCGCGTTGGGATCGGCTAACGGGTGCCGGCTCAGTTCCCCGCCACGGCGACAGGTGAGAGGTGGTCATGCAACCTGATCGGGCGTCCTGGCCGCTCTCCTCGATCCTGCTCGCCGCCTTCGGAGTAGCGCTGATCGGCATCGGGATGTTCTTCCTGGTGCTGCGTCCGCCGCTATTGCCCGAGGACATGCGCTTCATCGGCCTGTCGCTGGAGCAACTCCAGGCCGAACAACCGGGCATGGCAATCTGGCTGTTGCACGTTTTTCGCGTTCTGGGGGGATATGCGACCGCTGCCGGCTTGTTGACTGTCACGATTGCAGCAACATCGTTTCGGCAACATGACGGTGTGGCGGGCTTGGGCGCGACGGTCGCCGGCGCTGCCTCGATCGGATGGATGGCGATCGTCAACTTTGTTATCGCCTCCGATTTCAGGTGGGTGCTGCTGGCCATTGCCCTGCTTTGGGCAAGCAGTATTGCCCTGTTCTGGGTCGAGCGGAAAACTGCACTCGTGGGATCTGCAAAAGGTGCGGGTCGACCATGACGATCATGCTCGACAGCGTGTTCACCGCGAGAGCCCTGACCAAGACCTACGTCTCGGGCGAGACGGAGGTGCGAGCCCTTCGTGGCGTCGACCTCGACATTCCCGCCGGGGAGGTGGTCGTGCTGCTCGGGCCTTCCGGGAGCGGGAAATCGACGCTCCTCAATATCATCGGCGGGCTCGATCACCCCACCAGCGGCCAGTTGTTTTTCAGGGAACAGGAACTGACTAACCTCGACGACCGGGGCCTGACTGCCTACCGGCGCCAACACGTCGGCTTCGTGTTCCAGTTCTACAATCTGATCCCCAGCCTGACGGCGTACGAGAACGTCGCTTTGATAACCGAGATCTCCGACCATCCGATGACGCCGGAGGAAGCTCTGGCGCTGGTGGGACTCGAGCCGCGAATGCATCATTTCCCGGCACAGTTATCGGGCGGAGAACAGCAACGCGTTGCCATCGCGCGCGCCATTGCAAAGCGCCCGGACGTGCTGCTCTGCGATGAACCGACCGGGGCACTGGACTCAAAGACGGGTATCCGGGTGATCGAGGCGTTGATGAGCATCAACGCACAACTCGGCACAACCACTTTGATCATCACGCACAACGCCGTCATCCAGGAAGTCGCGAACCGCGTCATGTTTTTCAGCGACGGGCAGATCTCCAAGGTCGAAACAAAAGAAGCCCGACGTGCCGTCGCCGAATTGCAGTGGTGATGTAGATGCGCGCGCTCGATGTCAAGCTGCTTCGCGATCTTCGCCGTCTCTGGGCGCAGGCGCTCGCGATTGCACTCGTCGTCGGCGGCGGAGTGGCGACCGTTCTGCTCGCAGTCGGCTCCTACCGCTCACTCGAGGAGACAAGGACCGCCTATTACGAGCGCTATCGTTTCGGCGACGTGTTCGCAACGGCGCGGCGCGCGCCCAACGCACTTGTCGATCGGATCGCCGAGATTCCGGGTGTGGCGGCGGTCGATACGCGCATAACAACATTTGCCCTCCTCGACATGCCGGGCCTGATTGAACCGGTCACCAGCATGGTCATCTCGCTGCCCGAAATCGGCGAGCCAGTGCTCAACCGCCTCTACATGCGGGCTGGCCGCACGCCGGAACCCGGCCGGCAGGAAGAAGTGGTGGTCAATGAGAGTTTCGCGGAGGCACATCGCCTCACACCGGGATCGCGCTTCGCAGCGGTCCTCAACGGCCGCAAGCGCGACTTGACGGTCGTCGGGATCGCGCTCTGTCCTGAATATATCTATGCCGTCGGGCCGGGCGACATAATTCCGGATGGCCGCCGTTTCGGTGTCATCTGGATGTCCGAACGCACTCTGGCCAGCGTTTACGATCTCGAAGACGCGTTTTCCTCCGTATCGCTGCAACTGCTTCCGGGAACGCCGGAACGCGAGACGATGACGCGCCTCGACGCCCTGCTTGACCGTTATGGTGGGCGTGCCGCCTACGGGCGCAAGGATCAGACATCGCACGCCTGGCTCGATCACGAGCTCGACATGCTCGACAACATGAGCCGCACTCTGCCGCCGATCTTCCTGCTGGTTTCGGCATTCCTGGTAAATCTGACGCTCAGCCGTCTTGTCTCGCTCGAACGCGAGCAGATCGGGCTCCTGAAGGCCATTGGTTATTCGAATGCGAGCATCGTCCTGCACTACCTCAAGTTCGTCGGCATTATCACGGCGTTGGGCATCGCCATCGGCGGCGTGGTCGGCACGTGGCTCGGCGCGTATGTCACCAACATGTTCAGCGACTTCTTCCGATTTCCCTTCCTCCTTTTCGTCAAGACGCCGGATCTCTACGTCGTTGCGGCCGCGCTGAGCCTGCTCGCTGCTACAATCGGTGCGTTGCGCGCCTTGCGCGAGGTCGTCGCCCTGGCCCCGGCGGTCGCCATGCAGCCGCCCGCGCCACCGAGCTTTCGCCGCATGCTGCCCGTGGGCTTCGGTTTGGCGGGGCTCGTTTCGCAGCCGACGCGAATGATGCTCCGAAACGTTGGCAGGCATCCGATCCGCTCGGTTTTCACTGCTCTCGGCATGGCGCTGGCGACAGCAATATTGATCGTGTCGCTCTTTACCGGCGGATCCATGGAGCAGTTGATCGACGTCACCTACTTCCTGGCGGACCGCCAGGAGGGAACGGTCAGCTTCCTGGAAAAGCGTCCGCAGGACGTTGCCTTCCAGATCGCAAGATTGCCAGGTGTGCTGGCCGCCGAACCCTATCGGGAGGTCCCGGTCCGCATTCGCAGTGGTCATCTCGAGCGCCGGATCACGATCCGCGCCCGGCCTCGCGACGCCGACCTCAACCGTATCATCGATACGAACCTGCAGCCGGTGTTGCTTCCGCAATCGGGTCTCGCCATTTCGAGCATGCTCGCCCAAGTTCTCGACGTACGAGTTGGCGACGTGGTCGAGATCGACCTGCTCGATGGCGCCCGGCGGACGGTTTCGCTCCCCGTCGCCACGCTGGTCGAGGACTATCTGGGCATCCGCGGCATGATGGATCAGCAAGCGCTGGCGGCACTTCTGCGCGAGGCCCCGGCGGCGGATGGCGTCAACGTCACGCTGGACCGGGGCATGCAGGATGCGTTCTACACCTCCGTCAAGGCCATGCCGGTCGTCAGTGGCTTGGCCTTGCAGACCGCCTCCCTCGCCAATTTCCGCGAGGTCGTAGCCCTGCTCGTCACCACGATGTCCGGCATCTACACGGGACTTGCGGCCGTCATCGCTTTCGGCGTGGTCTATAACAGCGCGCGCGTGGCGCTGTCCGAGCGGGCCCGCGAGCTGGCCAGCCTGCGGGTGCTCGGCTTTACCCGCGGCGAGGTTCGACGCATCCTGCTTTTCGAACTCGGCCTGCTGACGCTGGTTGCGCAGCCGCCCGGCTGGGCAATGGGCTACGGTCTTGCCTGGTTCATGAAGACCAACCTGGCCGGCGAGTTAATGCGTATTCGCCTGATCGTCGAGCCCTCCACCTATGTTTTCGCCAGCGCGATCGTGATTGCCGCGGCCATACTCTCGGCCCTCGTCGTGGGCAGGCGAGTTGGTCGCCTGGACCTGGTCGCCGTTCTCAAGACGAGGGATTGAAAGATGCGAACACCCTGGATGAAGCGAACCGCAAGTGCTGTCGGCCTCGGCTTGCTGGCAGCAGCGGTAGTCTGGTTTGCCTGGCCGCAGCCCATCCCGGTGGATATCGCCACGGTTGCCAGGAGCGTGATGGAAGTCACGGTCGACGACGAAGCGAAGACACGCGTAAGCCACGTCTACACGGTGTCGGCGCCCGTCGCCGGAAAGGTACTCAGAATCTCGCCGCCACGTCATGTCGGTGACCAGGTCACGCAGGACGATACCGTCGTGGCGGTGATGCAGCCGACCACGCCTGGCTTTCATGACGTCCGCACACATGAGGAGTTGCTGGCATCTCTCGGCGCAGCCGAGGCGGCTGTGACATTCGCTGCAGCGGAAGTGAAACGCCTCGAGGCGGCGCTTGCATTTTCGCGCACAGGGCTCGAGCGGGCCGAGAAGCTCGCCAAGACCGGGGCGATATCGCAGAACGTTCTCGACAAGGCGAGGTTCGACGTCGACGCCAACGAAGCCGCGCTGGCTAGCACGAAGGCGCAGGTTGAAGTTCGGAGCAATGAAAAGGCGATGATCGAGGCGCGTCTCGGCCAGCCCGCTAACGCGTCCTATCAGGCCGATCCGGCCTGCTGTATCCAGCTTCGTGCCCCGGTGAGCGGTCGCATCCTGAAGATCGTTCAGGAGAGCGAGGGCATGGTGCAGGCGGGAGCGCCGCTCGTCGAGATCGGAGATCCGCTCGACCTGCAGGTTGTGGCGGACCTTCTCTCGACTGACGCCGTACAGATAAAGGCCGGCGCATCGGTCCTCATCGACGGCTGGGGCGGGCCGACGATCCAGGGCAAGGTGACACGCATCGACCCTGCTGGCTTCCTTAAGGTCTCTGCGCTTGGCATAGAGGAGCAGCGGGTCCACACGGAGATCGACTTTGTCGATCCTCCTGAAACCTGGGCACGGCTCGGACACGACTATCGTGTGATTGTGCATGTGACGAACTGGCGTGACGACAACGCGCTCACCGTGCCCGTGGCAGCGCTGTTTCGACAGGGTGACGACTGGGCCGTGTTCCTTGTCAAGGACGGAGGCGTCCGCACGACAGTCATCAAAATCGGCCAGCGCAACGATCGAGTAGCGCAGGTCGCGTCTGGTCTATTCGAAGGCGATCGGGTCGTGCTGCACCCGAGCGACCGAATAGTGGACGGAGCGAGAGTTCAAGAGCGCGTAAATCGCTAGCTGGCTAATCAGCCCGCCTGCAGGCCCGCCGCTTCTAGACGGCTGCCTCAAAAGCCGCTCAAGCTAAAGCTGACAACCAATCTCAGCCGCACCCGATCAGGCTGTGCAACCCGACCAGCTACGCCTGATCGGTGCGCGAACGGCCGGTAGTGCCCGTGGAGGGGATAGATCAAGCTGGAGACGCCGGACTTCGGAAGGTTGGAGAACCTTACCCAGCACTCCCGCTTCCCGCCGCAAATAGCGCCTTGTTGGCTTCACACAACTTTACATTCGCCCACAACGGCCGAAACGTTGCGCTCCTAGTCTGGCCCAGTCGCGGCAGAGTCGCCGCCTTAGCGAAAGGACCAGCATCATGGAAACGAACCATCCGGAACCGGCCGGCCTCTCCGGCAACCAGCAGAGGAAGAGCTGGGGCAAGCGCATTGCCATAGGCGGCATTGCGATAGCGACGCTTGCTGGCGTCGGGATCGCCGGCGCGCTCAGCCAGGACTACGAGCGCATGCAGCGCTTCGGCATGGGCTGGGACGACGGCGGGCCCGGCATGCACATGCAGGCCAATTTCCGCCACGGCATGGGGTTTGGTGGCCCGGGTTTCGGCGGGCACCACTTCGAGCGCATGCTCGAGGAGATTGACGCCACACCCGAGCAGGAAGAGAAGCTGGAGGCGATCATGGACAAACTTCATGACGATGTCCGCCCGATCATGCGCGGCTTTCGCGACACACGAGACGATGTCGCCAAGCTGCTTGGCGCCGCAACCGTCGACCGCGCGGCGGCAGAGAAGCTGCGCGCAGAACGCGTCACGGCGGTCGACGAGGCCTCGCGCAAGCTGACGACCGCCCTGCTCGACGCCGCCGAGGTGCTGACGGCCGACCAACGCGCGGAAATGCTCGAGCATTTCGAGGATCGCGGCTGGCATCGCCGCTGGTAAGCTCCGGATCGGGACAGTCGAATCGAGGCAAATAAACGCGCATGGCGGACCAGATTCTCATCGTCGACGACGATATTCGCCTGTCCGCCATGCTCGCCGAATATCTGGTGGGCAACGGCTTTCGCGTCCAAGCGGCGGCGACAGCGGGCGCGGGCATTGCCGAAATCGCGCGGCTATCGCCCGATGCAGTGATCCTCGACGTCATGCTGCCGGACATGGACGGCTTCGACGCGCTCAAGCGCATTCGTGCGACGTCTGATGTGCCGGTGCTGATGCTGACGGCGCGAGGCGACGAGACCGACCGCATCGTGGGGCTGGAGATCGGCGCCGATGACTATCTGCCGAAGCCGTTCAATCCTCGCGAGTTGCTGGCGCGACTGAAGGCAGTTCTGCGCCGCCGCAACGCCGGCTCGAATGCCTCCCCTCGCATTTTGCGCTTCGGGCGGCTGGAGATAGACTCCGCGTCGCGTTCGGTCCGCGTCGATGGGCGCGATTGTCCGATGACCAGCTACCAGTTCGACCTGCTGGCAGCGCTTGCCGAAAATGCTGGGCGCACACTGTCGCGCGACCAGCTCATGAACATGGTCAAGGGCGAGGAGCTGGAAGCGTTCGACCGGTCGATCGACGTGCATGTCTCGCGCATCCGCGCCGCGATCGAGACCGATCCGAAACATCCTCGCCGCATCATCACGGTGCGCGGCGCAGGCTATGTCTTTGCCCGTTTCGAAGACCGTGACAAATAGGCCATGCGCAACAGTCTTTTCGTCAAGATCTATTTCACCGTGCTGGCCAGCCTCGCGGTCGTGGCGATCGCCAGCGCGGTCTTCGTGCGCATGGGCCAGGAACGCGAACATCTCGGCTGGAGCGGCCGGCGCGACGCCTTCATCGCGGCGATGCTGCCGGAGGGCGCCGACCCGGCCTTGCTACAGGCGACGGTCCAGCGGCTCTCCGCGGCCGTCGATGCCGACATCTCGGTCTACGGCCCGCAGGGACTTCTGCTTGCGTCGGCCGGCCGGCCGATCCCCGAGCACGAGATCGGATTTCACCGCAGGATGCATCCCGGCGGGTATCATTTGCTGGTCAGCCGGCTGCCGGACGGAAGGGTTGTCGCGGCGCGACCGAGAATGCCGTTCGGCCCGGCAGGTCGCAACCCCCTTGGCTATCTCGCGCTGATCGCCGCGGTGATTGGGCTTGCCGCCTTTCCGGTGGTGCGCCACCTTACACGCCGCCTTGAAGCGTTGCGCCAGGGGGTGGATCGCTGGGGTGAAGGCGCTCTCGACACGCGCATTGCTGTGCGCGGCAGCGACGAGGTGGCGGCGGTGGCGGCGAGCTTCAACCGCGCCGCCGAGCAGATCGAGCGGCTGCTTGCCGCGCATCGCTCGCTGCTTGCCAATGCCAGCCACGAGTTGCGTTCGCCGCTTGCGCGCCTGCGTATGGCGATCGACCTCGACGCAGACGGACAAGGCGGCCCGGTGCGCGACGAGATCGTGCGCGACCTCGCCGAGCTCGACGCGCTGGTGGAGGAAATCCTGCTTGCCAGCCGGCTCGACCATATCGAGAAGCTGGAACAGGTGGAGCCGGTGGATCTGCTGGCGCTCGTGGCCGAGGAAGGCGCGCGCTCCGGCGTCGACGTCTCAGGCGAACCCGGCATGGTGTCGGGCGACCCGACACTGCTTACGCGGCTGGTTCGCAATCTCATGCAGAACGCACAGAGGCATGGCGGTCCGCCGGTCAGCGCGCATGTGGGGACCGAAGGCGGCTCGGTGGTGCTCAAGGTGCGCGATCACGGGCCGGACCTGCCGGAAGGAACCGGCGAACGCGTTTTCGAACCGTTCTTCCGGCCACAAGGCCGCAGCGAGACGGCCGGCGGCTGGGGCCTCGGCCTGTCGTTGGTGCGCCAGATCGCCTTGCATCATGGCGCAACCGTGCACCATGAGTCACCATCCGGCGGCGGCGCCTGCTTCGTCGTCACGTTTCCGGCAATATCTTGATATCGTTTGAGCAGAAGCCTGCTCGTTGTGGCTATGAATGTCTGTGCATTGATCTGACGAAATTCAAGGCGTCGCAATTGCCACGTCGTTCGCTGGTCGAGTGGGTGCTGCGCGCCTCGCTGCGCTACGGTGGTCTGCCCGCATTGAAGTGGTCCTCAATTAGACATGGCTTTTGAGAGCCTCGCCGAGTTTGAGGAACGAGCTATGTCCGAAAAACCGGTAGCAGGCTATTACTCGGATAGAACCTGAAGAGTTTCTCGCTTTAGTATCTTCAACGTCCTTACGCTGGCGAGCTCAATTATTCCTTGCGTCCGGAACTTAGAAAATACACGTGAAACAGTCTCGATCGTGAGGCCCAAATAGTCACCGATGTCGGTGCGCGACATAGGTAAGTCGAATTGCTCCAGACCACCTTGGCGCTCTGCCATGTCAAGTAGGAATGCTGCGATCCGTTCAACGGCGTTCTGACGTCCAACAACCAAGAGGTGCTCCTGCGTGCGCACTAGGCACTGCAATGCATGATCCATGATCTCACTGGTGATGTCGCTGCCGCCTGCGCGGCGTCTCGCGCGTAGCCCGGTGGTGCCAATTGCGTCCGCAAAGAAGTGATGTACGACATCGACTTCAAAACCAAAGACTTCGCCAGGAAGGTGAAACGACGAGATCTGCCTGCGGCCATCGGCAAGGAGCCGATAAACGCGCACCGCTCCAAACTCGACTTGATAGAGTTTCTCGGCCTTCTCGCCTTGGGCGTAGATTTCCTCGCCCGGCTTGAACAGCAGCGGGGGCCGGCCGAGAGCAAGCTGCCACGCCGCGGGGCTCCCCGGTACCTCGGATGTCAGGTGGTGCAAAGCGGCGGAAGCAGACATGGCGGTTCCCTCATGGTGTGTCGGGAACATCATTGACTGGTTCGCGCACGCGCGAAATTGGGTTACATCCCTACGTGTTGCTACGTAGCAAAACTGGAAAGCCGGAGGATGGTGGTTTCCACAGCCTGAACAAGGTTTCGGCCGAGGAGGGGTTTTTCCACATAGTGGACGGGGACCTCTGGTGGGAATTCCGCCCCTTTGCTCAAAAGCACCACGACGCAGTCGGCTAACATGCGAAGCTTATTCCAGACTTCCTGTCCGCTCGAGAGAACATCCTCGTCGATGATTGCGCATCGCCGGCGCGATTTGGCAGTTTCTAAGGCTTGATGCAGGGTTTGGTGCGACGAAACCTCAAATCCCTCCGCCTCCAGCAGAAAGGCGATCGACCGCCGCAATGCGTCGTCGAAGGCAATTACAATCACTTTTCTTGTCACTTCTCACGTCCGTCCTTCGCTGTCACACATGAGAAAAGGCAGCGACGTCATCGGACACAAAGCTACTGCTGCTGGCCCCCCGCCGCCTTGCTGCAGATCAATTTAACTGAAGACCGGTTCTGTGGATCAAAGGTCCAGAACGCCGGTAGCAATCGCCATTCTGACCAGCTCGGCAAGATTCTTGGCTTCCATCTTGGACATAATGTTCGCCCGATGCACCTCAACCGTCCTTGGAGAGATGTCCAGATCGTAGCCTATTGTCTTGTTGGGCAGTCCGGCGGCGATACCGGAGAGCACTTGCCGCTCGCGTTCGGTCAAAGTTGCCAATCTTTTGGCAATAAGCGGGACGTCACTCGCAGTCGCCTTTTCGAGCTCCCCCGCGGCGCGCCTTATGCTGTCGATCAGGACCTGATCCTCGAAGGGTTTCTCAATGAAATCGAGCGCGCCCGCCTTCATGGCAGCGACAGCCATCGGCACGTCGCCGTGGCCGGTAATGACGATCGCAGGAATTCGAATGCCATCGCGACGCAGCCTGCGAAGCAGCTCCACGCCATCGATATCGGGCATGCGCAGGTCGGTCACCAAACAACCTTTCTGGATGTCCGGCGCAGCCTTCAGAAATGCACTCGCCGACTCATGCAGCCTCACAGCGAAACCTTCGACCGTTAGCAGGAACGCCAGCGACTTCCTTACCGGTTCTTCGTCGTCGACAATGTGGACGACGTAGTCACCCGTGGTCATTGTTTGAATCCCTTGTATGCGGGCAATGTGAAACGGAAGGTAGCGCCGCCGTTCTCATTGCGGGCGACTGAGATCTTGCCGCCATGTGCCTCGATGATGCGCCTTGAAATGGAGAGCCCGATGCCCATCCCACCGGCCTTTGTCGTCACGAAGGGTTTGAAGATCTGTTCGGCGATCTCATCGGCGATCCCGGGGCCTGTGTCCGACACCTCGACAACCGCGAATGCGCCTTCCGGATAGGTGCGCACCGTAAGTTCGCGTCGTTCGCCCGCGCGCATCGCCTCGACCGCGTTGCGTATAAGATTGGTCAGTACCTGTTGGATCTGCACGCGATCCGTCAGTACGAAATCGGCACCTTCGTTAAACTGAAAAACGACTCGAACCCCTTGTTCGCGCGAGCCGACAAGCGCTAGAGCACCTGCCTCCTCGACGAGCTTACGGAGGTCCTCCGGCGCCTGCTCGGTTTCGCCACGCATTACGAACTCGCGCAGGTGCCGGATAATCTGGCCGGCGCGTAGTGACTGCGCGGCGATCTCTCCCAATGCCTCGCGAAGGCGCGCGGCAACCGCATCGGGGGCGTCGCGCAGCATGCGCACGCTGCCTTGCGAGTAGTTCGCAATTGTCGAGAGCGGCTGGTTGAGTTCGTGGGCAAGCGTAGAGGCCATTTCTCCAAGCTCGTTGAGACGTGCCAGACGAGCCAACTCCGACTGCACCTCCTGAAGCCTCGCCTCGGACTCTTCCCGTTCGGTGAGGTCGCGGATGAACCCAGTAAAGTAGAGGCTGTTCCCAGACCGCATCTCCCCAACGGTGAGCTTCATAGGAAAAGTTGATCCGTCCTTTCGCGAGCCCACCACAACGCGGTCCACGCCAATTATGCGTCTTTCTCCCGTTTTGAGGTAGCGGTTGATGTAATCGTCATGTTCGCGCCGATAAGGATCAGGCATCAGCATGCGCACGTTGCGGCCGACGGCTTCGTCCTCGCTGTACCCAAACTGTCGGACAGCCGCCGCATTGAAGGAGATGACCGTACCCTGGCGGTCGATGACCACGGTTGCGTCTGGCACCGTATCGAGAACAGAGGTGAGATGAGCCTCCCTCAGGCGCAGCTCTCTCTCCGTTTCTGCCATCTCGCCGTAAGCCGAACGGAGCACCTCTCCCAACCAAACTATCGTCAATCCAACGGCGGCGAAAATGCCAAGTCCGAGCCATTCGTCGGCGGAGCGAGGCGAGAGATTTACAAGAACGTAGGCGCTCGCGAGCGAAACGGCCACGCTGAGCACGCCGGGGCCGAGGCCGCCTACTATGGACGCCAGCATGATCGACGGAGCGAACACGATGAACAGAGTGGGAACGGCCCAATATTTTTGAAGAAGGTATTGAATGGCCAATGTGAGCAGCACTGCCGCCGCCGCAATCATGTAACGTGCGGTGCGGCGATCTCTCGCGAACAGAACCGCCAATAGCCTCGTGCTTCTGGATGCGTTGGGAATCGACTTCATTTTTTCACGTGGACACCAGCAGCAAGCCGAGTGTGCATTACACCCCGAAAAAGCAGGATTACGCCAGCATTTTATCTGGTGCGAAGAGACTGCTCTGTCTGCAGTTTGCGCACGCGCAACGTTCTAGGCCTTGCGATCGGTTCTTATTCGCTTCCTTAGGAGGCGTTTTTGATGAATCCTGCGTCAATCGACCCGCGCATGACAGTCGACGAGATCATGCGGCGTTGGCCGGCCACGATAAGGATTATGATACGTAACAAAATGCTCTGTGTCGGATGCCCGATCGGGATATTCCACACCGTTAGCGACGCTTGCGCGGCGCACCGGTTGGACGAGGAAGCATTCTCGACGGAACTTCTTGCCTCTATGCGCAGTGATCCGCTGGCGAATGCTTCTTCAGCTTTTGGGGAAGTGGAATCCGGTGTAGGCCTGAGTGTTACTGCCTAGGCAAGCAAGAGAACGTCTCAGCCGCGAACCGCCACGCCAGAATCACTTACGCCTCCGGCTTTCGGCAATCAGCATGAGACCATGCGGGTCGGCGACCGTCACCTTCTGTCGCCCGCTGCGCACTAGTCCCTCGTCTTCCCAGGAACTCAACACCCTGCTGACCGTGTGCAACGTCGTCCCCGTCATCTCGGCAAGGTCCTGCCTGCTGATGGGGAAGTCGATCTCTATGCCTTCTGCGGTTTTTCGGCCGGCCTGCTTGATGAGCCTCAGGATAGCGTGGGCGATCCTCTGCTCGACCTGCTCGCTGGACATCGCCATGACCTGTGCCTGAGTTTCCTGAAGTCGTGCGCCGATCGTCTGGTAAGCCGCAGCGCCGAACGCGGGGAAGCGTGACTGTAGCTCCAGCCAGGCTGAGTTGGGCCAGGAAAGAACGACGCAGTCGACCGCGGCGACGGCGGTCGCTGGAAAGGTCGTCCTGCCCATTGCCACCGCGATCCCGAAGAGTTCGCCTTCGTTTATATACCTAGCGATCACCTGATGACCTTCGGGCGAGGTGCGAACAACCCGGATGTGACCAGACAGTAGCAGGTAGAACGACTTAGCCTCCTCGTCCTGGGAAAATATCTCGGATTCCTTAGGGTAGCGCGAGGAGCGCGCGAGAACGAGTATCCGGTCGAGATCCTCGCCCGACAGCCCGGCGAAGCTTGGCAATCCGGCAATGAGGGACCGGTCGAGCGTAGGCATGCTACGGGGAGCCTTCCCTGTACTGCAGCGGTTCCGCTCCCTTTCTACCCGATGTTTGCGTTGGCGCAAACACCGGGCGCGCGCAGCAGCATATACACCGGCAGTGGTTTCCACAGGCCTGTTTAAGAAAGGAAGAAACAAATGAGCAAGACCGTTGCCATGTTCGCGATCGGAGCACTTGCCTTCGCCGGATCGGCCGACGCGGCTGAAATCAACGTCAAGATGCTCAACAAGGGAGAGAAGGGCGCGATGGTATTCGAGCCGGACTTCGTGAAAGCGGCGCCCGGCGACACTATCCGGTTCGTTCCTGTCGATAAGGGGCACAATGCCGAGACCATCAAAGGTATGGTCCCCGAGGGTGCACAACCCTTCAAGAGCAAGTTCAACGAGGAGTTCACCGTCACCCTCGACAAGGAGGGCGTCTACGGCGTCAAGTGCTCGCCCCATTATGGCATGGGCATGGTCGCTCTCATCGAGGTCGGCAATCCGGTCAACCGCGACGAGGCGAAGGCTGTGAAGCAGACCGGAAAGGCCAAGGCGGCTTTCGCCGACCTCTTCGGCCGGACTGTCGCGAGCAACTGACGCCACGCAGCCGGACCACGTGACGGAGGGCGGGTCCGGCTGCCCTTATTTCCGAGCGCAGTCACTGCCGACGCGGCCGACTATTCAGCTTGCGCGCTCAAGCGAGAAAGCCGTAACCGCCGACGACACCGACCGCCACGATCGGCCGTATGCCGAAAGCAAGCACCAGGAAGGCCAGCATTTCGCGTCGCCTCGACTTGGGCGGTATGGAGGTGACGGCCGGGTGTTCCGTGCCCTGGGTCATGACCTTCTCATGGGCCTTGGACGGGAATGCGCGATCTAAACGGATGGTACGATAGCGGGCAGAGTTTTTTCAACCTCCGCACTGGTGTTGAGTGACGGACGCGCTAACTCGTCACCCGCGCTCCGAAGAGGATACCCGCATAGCGAACGGCGAAGAGCAGAAATGCGCTGCTCCAGAGTGCGCCGCCGCAGGCGAGGACGTGCCCATACCAGCTGTCGGCGAACGGAGCCGCCACCCGAAGCGCAGCGCCGGCGGTCACAGCCACATAGATGCACGTGATCGTGCGATCAGCGACGATTTCCCGGCCCGTGTGACCAAGGCTTGCGCGTGTCATGACCGCCAGTGTCATCGTCCCGATCGCGCCGGCTGTTAGCGCGTGAAGCGCCGCACTTTGAGGAATTGACGAGAGGAGCATCGACAACCCAAGCAGCAACACGGCCGCCGCCAGCCAGCCGTAACCGAGATGGAGGACGGTGAGGATAGGCTCGGAAACGGTCTGAAGGCCGCGCCAGCGCATCAGGCGCAAGGCAAGCAGGATGCCTGCCGATAGTTGTAAGACGCCCGTCGCAGGCGCGTCCGGGATGGCGATCCAGGCCGCCGCCGCGATACCCGTGAATGCGAGCGCCGCCTTGTCCAATAGTCCGAATTTCGCGGGGAGTTCGGTTCTTCCTTCCTTCACCAGCCAGTTGCGGGTGAAGCTCGGCACGATGCGTCCGCCGATGAGGGCGATCAGCACCGTGGTCACGGCAAGGGCGAGACGATGCCCGAGATCGTGCAGAAGCAGGTCGAGATTCGCCGCATGGTCCGCGGCATTCGCCAAGCCGAAAAGCGTGATCATCACCGCCACCGGGGCGTTCTTCCAGTTCCGGCCCGCCGCGACCTCGCGCCAGACGGCAAATGCAAGGACCGCAGGGAAGGCGAGGTCGATCGCCGCTGCCGCAAATGGTTCCGACAGGAATGCGCAGGCAAGCCGCCCCGCGAGCCACAGAGCGACGAGCATGGCCAGCGGCCGCCCGCTCAGCGGGAGCCGGCCCGTCCAGTTGGGGATCGCAGTGAGAATGAAACCGGCGATCACCGCGCCGAGATAGCCGAAGAGCATTTCGTGCGCGTGCCAGTGCAGGCCATGAAACGGTCCCGGCAAGGCCCGGCCGGTGAAATACAGCCACAACCAGGTCGGGATCGCCACGCCGGCGTAGAGCGCTGCCAGGAAAAAGAACGGCCGAAAGCCGTACTGCAGGATCGGCGGTATGGAAGGTATGCGGCCGCGGCCGTCACGCGAAAAGTCGCCCGCCTTGCGGGCAAGACGTAGAAGGGAGCGGTCGGCTGGCGCGGAAGCAGGCGTCGACATCATCCGTTCCCCTGTCCGGCAGCGCGCTTGGCCGCCGCTGCCCCCCAGGACGCGAACTCAGCCACGTCCTGAAAAAGGCCCGCGATCTCGTGAAAGGTTGTGCGGTCGGGCTCGTCCGGCATGAGTTCGTCCAGTTCTCCGAGGAGTGCGATGACGACGACGATGGCATCGCGCATCTTCCTGGCGTCGGCGAGGCCGCCCGCCCGCAGGATCAGGTCTTCCTCCGCGCCCACCTTGTCGAGCACGTCGTCTGCCGTCTCCCGGCAGCCGCACTCGAGGCCCGCTTCGGCTATGCCGCGCCGCAGGCGTTCAACGACCGTCTCCCTTCCGTCGGGATTGCGATTGCCCATGGAGAAGGCGATCGCTGCTGCTGTCTTGGTTCTCATGGGCAGGCACTTTCAGCTGTCTGAGGAGCGAAACGATAACAGGTGCGCGCTGATGCGTGTCATGACCAGCGACCGCAGCGGGAACGGCGTATCCTCCCGGACGAGTCGGAAACCGAGGTGCTCCGGAGGCGTGCCGACGGCGCAGCCGCCGCTCTTGCCGTCCCGGATGAAGTTGGACATGTACGCCCTGTGGCGTCCTTCCAATACGTGGACGCCGCAGTTGACGGTCGAGTGCTCGACCGTCGCCGTGTCGGGACCAAGGGTGGCACGGATATAGCAGGTGGAGGTCCATTCCCACACGTTGCCGCCGAAGTCCTCCACCCCATTGGTGTTGGCGCCGTAGGAACCGCGAGGCTTCAGCTGCGGTTCGGCGGGCCGGTTCGCCGCAGCTTCTTCGCGGTAACGCTTGATCCAGGCGACTGCCGGATTCGCCGGGTCGTCAAAGGGTGCGGAAAAGGCGTTGCCGGAAAACCGTTCTCCGGCTGCTGCCGCCACTTCTTCTGCCGTCGGAAGCCGCCAGACATAGCCGGTCTCGC
The DNA here is from genome assembly GCF_003997585.1 of Mesorhizobium sp. M5C.F.Cr.IN.023.01.1.1. Lineage (NCBI taxonomy): Bacteria > Pseudomonadati > Pseudomonadota > Alphaproteobacteria > Hyphomicrobiales > Phyllobacteriaceae > Mesorhizobium > Mesorhizobium sp. M5C.F.Cr.IN.023.01.1.1. The sequence continues at coordinate 38,115 of NZ_RZSU01000024.1, forward strand.
CCGAATACCAGTCGGCATATGCGGTAGCGTCGAGATAGCTCACTCCCGCCACAGGGACATCGGCTGCCTCGATTGCCGGGACATCGGCGGGCTTGCAGGCGCGGGCGGCCACGCAGCGGTCGTATTCCGCCGAGCTGACCTGCTGCTTCATGATGCGAAACGCGCTGACCGTTATTTGCTCGACCGGAGCAGCGACGGCACGGCCGGCAGCCAGAAACTCGCCGGGACGGGGATAGTCGATCCGGACGGCTCCAACCTCGACCGTATCGGCGATCGCTACCAGCCGGTTGGAAGACGTATAGTCTGACAACCCGACCAGCGCTGCGGCCAAAGCCAGCGCAGCGCCGAGCGAGGCTTCGATCAGGTTCAGGTGCATGGGAAGAGCCCCGGCTGGGAGGGCTGGTCCGGATAGCCGAGCCAGCCCGTTTCCGATGGTCAGTTGGTCGGGATCGGTCCCGGCGCCTCGACCTGCTTCATCAGGTCGTCGCTCCACTCGCCCTCGACCACGAAGTGGGCGGTCGCGCCGAGTTCGATAGCCTCGATGAGGTTGTGGTTCACGTAAGCGTAGACGCCGGGCTGCAGAAAGGTGTAGAGCGCCGCTCCGGCCGAACCGCCGCGGATGAACCAAGTTTCGAGATCCTTGGCGGGCGAATTGGCGAACTTGCCCTCTTCCCAGACATAGTCGCCATGACCGCCTATCAGATGCGGGCGAGTGTCCCGGTTCGCCTGCGAATGGACGATCAGCACCGTCTCGCCGACCTTCGCCTTCATCGCGTTGTCGCCCGTCAGCGCACCCTTGGCGCCGTTGAAGACCACGTGGGTCGGGATCAGGCTGCGCATTACTTCGACTGTGTCGGAATAGCTGTCGCCATGCGACTCATAGGTCTTGAAGTTGCCGTCCGCGTCGCGCGGCACATAGAAGTCGTTCTCGCCGATGTAGTACATTCGGTCGTAGGTGAGCGGCTCACCCTTGTCGTTCTTCAGTCCGTCGCGCGGCAGAACCATGAGCGTGCCGCTCATCCCCGACACGACATGCCACGGGATCATCGCGCCTTCCGGCGCGCAGTGATAGACGAAGGTTCCTGTGCGGGTCGCCTTGAAGCGCAGCTTCACCTGCTCGCCCGGGTTGATCAGCGTAAGCGCCCCGCCGCCCAACGCGCCGGTGGCTGCGTGGAAGTCGATGTTGTGCGGCATCCCGTTGGTCTCTGGATTGATCAGAGTCAGCTCGACATAATCCCCCTCATGGACGACCATCATCGGGCCGGGGATCGAGCCGTTGAAGGTCATGCCCTGGAGCACGGTGCCCTCGTCGTCGATGACGACCGGTTTTTCCTCGATCTTCATCGTGAATTCGACGACCTTGGGCCCACTCTTGGCAACCTGTTCGTGCGCATGCACGAAAGGCGGTGCGACCAATGCGACCTTCTCGCGCGGAAGGGCCGCGATTTCGGCCTCGTTCGCCGGGACGGCAAATGCCGGCATCGCCGCCATCACGGCTGCGGCCGCCACTCCGATCAGTGCCTGACGACGCGTAAACATTCGAGTTCTCCTGTTGCTCCATCGTTGTCGATGAGAGACTCCTACACTCTGCCGCGAAGAAACTATTTGCGCTGGAACAAACTCGCAGCAGGATTTGCCGGTGGTCGGCTGCCGTCAGGCGATGCAGTTTGTCCAAGGTCAAAGATGGATCCCGACTGACGCGATATTCGGAGCCTCCTTAAGCGGGCGGAATGGTCCGATCCGCAAAAGCCGCGACATGCTGGTCCGGCTATTCGGAGACACGTCAAAGCCTTCTTCTGGCGACTGCCTTAGCCCTCGTCACCGGCGCCGCCAGCGCCCACGTATCGTTTGAGACCGCCAGCGCCGCGGTCGGATCGCCTTACAAGGCCGTTCTGAGAGTACCTCACGGCTGCGACGGCCAACCGACCGACACCGTGCGCATCAAGATTCCGGAAGGGGTTATCGCCGTGAGGCCCGATGCTCAAGACGGGCTGGAAGCTCGAAAAGGTCGTCGCTCGATATGCGGGCGAATATGAGCTCCAAGGCGAAAGGTCCCTAGGGGGTGACGGAACTCGTATGGACCGGCGGCCGGCTCGCCGACGATGAGTTCGACGAGTTCGTCTTCAGAGCGAATCTGACGCAAAACCTGGCGGCCGGCGAGACGATTTACTTCCCGGTGATCCAGGCGTGCGGCAACACTCGAATGGACGCAGGTTCCCGCCGAAGGGCAATCGGCTCACGACCTCAAGTTGCCGGCGCCGGGTCTGGAGCATGGAGATCACATGGGCCATTGACCTATCCGACGCTGCGGGCGGCGAATGTTCGTCGCCCGCGCTTCGACAAAGCCGAGCATTCAGTCCGGTTTGTGAATATTCCAAGATTCCGGCCGGCAGCAGACGGAGCCGGGCTCATATCCTCATTCGGAGACCCTGACTGCTTGACGCGAATCCGATCCCTACGGCCGGCTAGCAACTGACCTCACCCCTGCGCAGAGGGGCTCCGTGGCTACTGTCTTCATCCTCCTCGATGAAGATACGTTCGGCTGCTCCGTCCATATCTTCATATTGTCCGCTGCGCAGCGCCCACAGAAAGGCGACGAGGCTGAGACCGCCCAGGAAAAGTGCGACAGGGATGAGATAGACAAGCGTCGTCAAGGTGCGATCCTCGCTTCCCGCAGAGTAGGGCTTCGTTCCTGCGTCGACTTGCCGTTTGAAAGGCGTAACGCGTTAGCGATGACCAGAACGGACGATAGCGACATCGCGATGGCAGCGATCAATGGCGTCACGTAGCCGAGTATTGCGATAGGCACAGCAATCGCATTGTAGACGATAGCCAGCGTTATGTTCTGTCTGATCAGGCGGTCGGCGCGGCGCGCCACCTCCAACGTCGTCGGAACCGCTGTGAGGCTTTCGTGGAGGAACACGAAGTCGGCGGCATTGCGGCCAATGTCTGCCGCAGACGCTGGTGCCATCGAGACGCGTGCGGCGCCAAGGGCCGGCGCGTCGTTGAGCCCATCGCCGATCATAAAAACCTTGTTGCCCTGGTCGGTCAGCTCCTGAATGAACCGAAGTTTGTCGGGCGGAAGCAATTCGGAATGCCAGCTTCCGATCCCGAGGCGCTTAGCTACGTCGCGACAATTGGCTTCCGTATCGCCCGACAAAATATCCACGGGAAAACCGCTATGCCGGAGCGCTGCTATCGCCTCCTCGGCACCGCCGCGCAGTGTGTCCGCCAGTTCGAACTCGGCAATCAATTCACCATTGCGGCTCAGCACGGTCCCGGGGGTGACCGCCTCAGCGCCGGGCACGGCCCATGTGGCCCTGCCGAGTTTCCACACCTCGCCGTTTCGTCGGGCTTCGATACCGAGTCCCGGGAGTTCGCGGATATCAGTAAAACCACAACGATCACTACCGCTATCGAAAGCGGCGAGGGCCTGGGAAGCCGGGTGGCGTGACCGCGATGCAAGCTCTGCCGCTGCTGCCAAAGTTTCAGGATCGATCGAAGCGGCGTTCCGGAGGGTCGGACGTCCGAGCGTCAGCGTGCCCGTCTTGTCGAAAGCAACAGCATCAACCCCGACAACTCGCTCCAGAGCCGAGCCATCCTTCATCATGATGCCAGCATCGAAAAGACGGCGCGCGGCCACTACCTGTACGATCGGTACAGCGAGTCCGAGCGCACAGGGGCAAGTGATGATCAGAACCGCGATGGCTATTGTTGCTGCCTGATGCCAATCACCATTGACCGCCATCCAGCCGAGAAAGGTGATGAAGGCGGTCAAATGGACAACCGGAGCGTAAAGCGCGGACACTCGCTCGGCGATGCGGCGATAGCGAGTGCGGCCGCCTTCAGCGGCCTCCATGAGCCGAGTCATTTCCGCCAGGAATGAAGAGGATACCGGGCGAACGGCTTCGATCTCGATTGGCCCCGTAAGATTCTGGGTACCGGCGCGCACCTCGCTGCCGGGCTCGATCTTTGCCGGATTGCTCTCGCCGTTCACCAGCGAGCAGTCGAGATCGGAGATGCCCTCGATAACGAGAGCGTCAACCGGGATCCGTTCTCCCGCCGCGATCAAAATACGCATTCCTGGCGCTATCTCGCCGACAGGCCGGTAGGAGCGCGTGCCGTCCTCGGCGACCACCACCGCCCCATGCGGCGTCAACCTGGAAAGTCCCATCACTGCCGAACGCGCTCGTTCGCGCATGACGTGATCAAGCGTGCGGCCGATGAGCAGAAAGAACAGCAGCGACACGGCGGCGTCGAAATAGGCATGATGGCCGTGGTTGATCGTCTCGTACAAACTCATCGCGTAGGCCAGTGTCACGCCGATTGCGATGGGCACGTCCATGTTCATGCGGGCGCGGCGCAGCGCGCTCCATGCCGAGCGGTAGTAGATTCGCCCCGCAAACAGCAGGGCCGGAAGCGCGATCAGTGCCGAGACCCAATGAAATAGATCCCGGGTCGCCCCCTCCGCTCCGGACCAGACCGATACGGACAACAGCATGATGTTGCTCGCTGCGAATCCGGAAACGGCAACGGCGCGGATCAATTCTGGAAGCGCGCTGTCGTCCCGCTCCGCGCTGTCGTCAAAGAGATGCGGCAAGTAGCCGAGATCCGCCAACGTGTCGCCTATGCGCGGCGACTGCGTCTCATCCCATTGGACGGTTACACGTCTTGTCGACAGATTGACACGGGCCAGCGTGACGCCCGGAAGCTTCTTCAGGCCGCCCTCGACCGTGCTGATGCACGCTGCACAGTGAACCGCAGGGATTGACAGATCGATCTGCCGGAGCCCGCCTCCCAGAGACCTGGCGGCAACGTCGAGCTCCGCAACCGACGGCGCCGTATGTTGGTTGGCGGCATCCGAGCCAGGGGCACAGCAACTCATCGGGCCGCCCCTCCGATGACGTGCAGCCGCAGCGTTTCGCGATATGGATTGGCCAATCCGGCGTTCGCCTCGATTTCCACCAGCCAGACGCCGTCGGCGAGATCATGCCTGGCGGAAAAACCGCCTCCAGAATCGCGCCCAAGCCTCACCTTGTGGTCTTGACGCTCGTCGATCGGACGCCTGAACGTCGCGGTCACGGCTTCCAGTGGAACGACAGCTTTCCCCGCATCCAGGACGCTGTATCGCAGCATGTGGTCTCTGATCAGAAGCTCACTTCGCCAATGGAGCGCGGCCTGAGCGCGCGTCTGCGCCATTTTTTCGTTGAATTCCTGGCTGGCGACGTAGGAATTGGCAACCACGAAGCCGGTCCAACTCGACCGGGCGAACATTGCCATCGTTAAGTTGACGCCGATGATCACGCCGAAGAAGGCGAGCATGATCAAGAGCATGTGACGGCCCGTGAAAGTCTCGGTACGATGCGCGCTCATTTGTCCGTCTCCGGTGCCTCGAAGCTTGCGGTGTAGACGTCGGACTCGTAGCTCGACTTGTCCTGGACGACGAAGTTGAAGGTTTGTGTCGCGTCCGCAATGTTGCCTGCGGGCTGACGAACATAGACCTTCAGCGTCTTCAGCCGATCGGGCTCGACCTGTGCAGCGAAGGAGCGATCCTCTGGTTGATCCAGGCCGACCACGCTCATTTCCGCGCCCCGCAGGCCTTGAAGCGTCACGATGATCGTCCGTGGTTCGGGGATCATGTTCAAAAGCTTGACCGTATAGCCGTTGCGGATCGACCCATCCGAGAGCGTGACGAACTGCGGATTGCGGTCGTGGAGCACATTGACCTGCAGCCGGTCGCGCGTGAGCAGACCATAAAGCAGCAATACGCCAACGAGCGACCATGCGCCGAAATAGACCAGCGTCCTCGGCCTGAATATTTGGGTCAGACTATAGTGAGCAAAACCGGGCCGAAGCTTTCTGTCTTCACCGCGGACCAACGTAGGAGTGATAGCCGAAGTACCGTCCGCCGTCGCGAGATTCATGTTGTAGTTGTAGTCGTCGAGCGTGGCATAGGAGATCAGACCTCGCTCCTTGCCAAGCTTGTCCATGACGTTCTCGCAAGCGTCGATGCAGAGCGCACAGGTGATGCATTCGAGTTGCTGCCCGTCGCGGATGTCGATACCCATGGGACACACCGCCACGCAGGCGTTGCAGTCGACGCAATCGCCCACCGGCTGACCGGCCGCGGACATCTTCTTCGAATGGCGGGATCGAGGTTCGCCCCGCCAGTCGTTGTAGGTGACCGTCAGGGAATGCTCATCGAGCATAGCGGCCTGGATGCGCGGCCACGGACACATATATGTGCACACCTGCTCGCGCATCAGGCCGCCAAGAACATAGGTGGTGGCGGTAAGGCCGGCTACAGTCAGATAGGCGATCGGGGCGCCTTGCCCCGTGGCGAGGTCGACCAGAAGCGTTGGCGCGTCGGCGAAGTAGAAAACCCATGCGCCGCCCGTTACCACAGCGATCACAAGCCAGATCGCATGCTTTGTCACACGCAACGTCAATTTCGTCTTCGACCAGGGCGCCTCATCGAGCTTGATGCGGGTGTTGCGGTCACCTTCGATCATGCATTCGACGGCTAGAAACAGATCGACCCAGACGGTCTGCGGGCAGGTGTATCCGCACCATGCGCGTCCAACGCTCGACGTCACCAGGAATAGCCCGAAGCCGGCCATGACGAGCAGACCGGCAACCAGATAGAGCTCTTGCGGCCAAATCTCGATGAAGAAGAAATAAAAACGGCGGTTGGCCAGATCGACGAGCACCGCCTGGTCCGGCGCGAACGGCCCGCGATCCCACCTCAACCACGGCGTCAGGTAGTAGATGCCGAGGGTTATCAACATCACGGTCCATTTGAAGCGACGGAATCGGCCCTCGGCCCGCTTCGGGAAGATTTTCGTGCGCGCGGTGTAAAGAGGTTGCCGCAGCCGCGGGGAATTCACCGGCGTGGCGTTGAGTCTTTCGACCTCTGTCGTGTCAAGCATGGCATTTCCATCAGTGAGCCACCTCAAGGAAAAGCGACAGGCGGCCGATGACCCAACAACTACTTGCGCGCTGCGACAAGCACATTGACCGAGGTCAAACGCCCCAAAGGTTGAGGCCCGGCAAATTGCCGGGCCTCTCGCTTGGCTACCCCCCGCGAGCCGATCGGATTCCGACCTACTCGCCGCCGCCAAGCGAATGCACGTATGTGGCCAGTTCCTTCACGTTGATGTCGCCGAGTCTTCCCTGCCACGCGGGCATGACCCCGTGCTTGGGTGACCTAATCTGCGCTGCAAAGGTAGACTCGGTGCTGACGTAAAGCGCGATCGCATCCGTCAGGTCGGGAGCGCCCAACTCCTTGTTGCCCTTGCCAGCATCGCCGTGGCACGAAGCGCAGTTTTCGGCGAAGACCGTCTTTCCCGCTTCGGCCTGCATGGGGTCCGTTTCGATGCCGGACAAGGATGCAGCGAAACTGGCAACGCTGGCGATCTGCTGCGGCTCCAGAATATCTTTGAAAGCGGGCATCTCGGAAACGCGCGTGTCAGAATCTGCCGAGAAGCGGACGCCGTGCGCGATGGTCTGTTGGATGGTGGCTATGTCGCCGCCCCACAACCAGTCGTCGTCGTTGAGATTCGGGAAGCCCTCCGATCCTTCGGCTCCCGATCCGTGGCACTGGACGCAGTTGACTTTGTACGCCGCGGCGCCGGCGGCAGTTGCGAAGGTTCGCAGATTTTCATCTGCGATTATCTCTTCGACCGATTTAGCGGAAATGGCAGCGATATAGTCGGCCTTCGCGGTCTCCACGGCTTTGAGTTCATCCTTGACCTCCGTGCGGCTGGAGTAGCCAAGCAGTCCGGTAGTCGCCGATGAGAGAAGCGGCCACGCCGGATAAGCAACGGCATAGGCGATTGCCCACACGATCGTCGCGTAAAAAGTCCAGACCCACCAGCGGGGCATGGGATTGTCGAGCTCGCGTATCCCGTCCCATTCGTGCCCCGTCGTGCTGACGCCCGATATTTCGTCGATTTGCTTCTCGCTCATCTCAGTCATCCTTGAGTGGGATTTGCGCAGCCTCGTTGGCGCTTTGGCGACTGCCCGGGCGGAAGGCAAAGATAGCAACGCCTACGAAGAACAAGGCCATGGCGAGGAGGCCCCAGCTGTCGGCGAAATGCCGCATGGCGGTGTATGCTTCCATCATCGCCTCCTAGCGCGCACCGGCTGCTTCGTCGTAGGTCGAGAAATCAACGAGCGTGCCGAGCATCTGCAGGTAGGCGACCAGCGCATCCATCTCCGTCAGGGTCTGCGGGTCGCCGTCGAAATCGCCAAGCTTGATTTTGGGATAGCGAGCCTCGACGCCCGACGTTTCCGCCTCGGGATCTGCCTGCGCATGCAGGTCGGCTTCGGCGTTCGAGATCATCTCGTCTGAATAGGGAACTCCGACACGCGCGTTGGCCACGAGATGAGTTGAGAAGTCCTTGACGTCGAGTGGCGTGTGACGGAGGAAGGCGTAGCTTGGCATGATCGACTCGGGCACGACCGACCGAGGCTCTTCCAGATGCCGCACATGCCACTCGTTCGAGTAGCGGTCGCCTACCCTCGCCAGATCCGGTCCCGTTCGCTTTGAGCCCCACTGGAACGGATGATCGTACATCGACTCGGCGGCGAGGCTGTAATGACCATAGCGCTCCACTTCGTCCCGGAACGGCCGGATCATCTGACTGTGACAGACGTAGCAGCCTTCGCGGATGTAGATATCCCTGCCGGCCAGCTCCAGCGGCGAGTAGGGTCGCATTCCCTCGACCTTCTCGATTGTGTTTTCGAGATAGAACAGGGGGGCAATCTCGACGATGCCGCCGATGCTGACTACCAGCAACGAGCCGACGAGCAGCAGCGTCGCGTTCTTTTCCAGGATGGCGTGTTTGTCCATCAAAGCCATTGGGAACGTCCTTATTCGGCAGGCTGGAGTGCGGGCACAGCGCTGCCCGCGGGCTGCTCCTCGCGCTGGTAGCCGAGGATCGTCATCGTGATATTGAACGCCATGATCAGGGCGCCGGCGAGATAGAGGCCGCCGCCAAGCGCGCGCATCACGTAATAGGGGTACATGGCCGCCACCGTTTCCGCGAAGGAGTACACGAGAAAACCCTGGTCGTCGTATTCGCGCCACATCAGGCCCTGCATGATGCCCGACACCCACATCACAGCCGCGTAGACGACGATGCCGAGCGTCGCGAGCCAGAAGTGCCACGTGACGAGCCGGCTCGAGTAGAGCCGCTCGCGGTACCATAGTTTGGGAACCATGTAGTAGACGGCCGCAAAGGAGATCAGTCCGACCCAGCCGAGCGCGCCCGAGTGGACATGGCCGATCGTCCAGTCGGTGTAGTGGCTAAGCGAGTTTACGGACTTGATCGACATCATCGGCCCTTCGAAGGTCGACATGCCGTAAAACGCGATGGCCGCCACCATCATCCGCACGATCGGGTCCGTGCGGATCTTGTCCCAGGCGCCCGACAGCGTCATCAGACCGTTGATCATTCCGCCCCAGGAGGGCATCCACAACATCACCGAAAACACCATGCCGAGCGTCTGCGCCCAGTCGGGCAAAGCCGTATAGTGCAGATGATGTGGGCCAGCCCAGATGTACATGAAAATCAGGGCCCAGAAGTGGATGATCGATAGGCGGTAGGAATAGACGGGCCGGTTCACCTGCTTCGGCACAAAATAGTACATCATGCCGAGGAAGCCGGCTGTCAGGAAGAAACCGACGGCGTTGTGGCCGTACCACCATTGTGTCAGCGCGTCCTGCACGCCGGCGAAAGCCGAGTAGCTCTTGGAGCCGACAAAAGAGACTGGCATCGACAAATTGTTGACGACGTGCAGCATCGCAATCGTCACGATGAAAGAAAGATAGAACCAGTTCGCGACGTAGATGTGCGGCTCTTTTCGTTTCAGGATCGTGCCGAGGAATACCGCGAGATAGGCTACCCAAACGACCGTCAACCATAAGTCGACATACCATTCCGGCTCGGCGTACTCCCTGCTCTCGGTAATGCCGAGCAGATAGCCGGTCGCCGCCATCACGATGAAGAGTTGGTAGCCCCAGAAGACGAACCACGGCAGGCTGCCACCAAAAAGCCTGGCGCGGCATGTGCGTTGGACCACGTAAAAAGATGTCGCGATAAGCGCGTTGCCGCCGAAGGCGAACACGACCGCGGACGTATGTAATGGGCGCATCCGGCCGAAATTGAACCAAGGCTCGACGTTCAGATCCGGGTAGGCGAGTTGCAGGGCGATAACGACGCCAACCAGCAGGCCGACGACGGCCCAGAACATGGTTGCGATCGATCCGTAACGGATCGGCCCGTCCATATAAGCATCCGGGTCCACCGGCTTTGCGGGTGCAAAACTTGTGGCCCGCATCAGGATGACGGCACTGCCGGCGAGAACGAAGAACAGCACCCACATGTGCTGTCGAAACAGGTCGTCGGCTGCGAACCCAGCGCCAAGCAGCGCAAAGAATGCGAAAAGCGAAATGCAAGCTATCTCGGTGCCGTATTTCATCGGGCCCCCACATTCGTAGCATCGGGTGGTGAGACACGTATTGGCGACCGGAACGATTCACCTTGATCCAAATCAAATGGACAGGGGAGCCTCGCGCTTAATCTATGCAAACGTAGAGGAACCAGGCGTGATGGCAGCTCCGGATTGGGCAATAACGTGCGATTGCGTCGACGACTGCACAGTCGCGAGTAGTTGCTCTCCCGCGCGCGAGCCCTGTCTGCACATGGCGCGGATCTACGCTTCCAAGATCAGCCTATGCGACGATCTGGAAGCCATTGCCGATAGTTTGCCCGGTCACGTCGATCGGCTGCACTGTCTCAACGTTGCAAGCCGGCTTCTGCCGGCATTACGTCAATCGCATCGATACGAGGAACAGGTGCTTTTCCCTGCTTTTGAGCGCGGCAGAGCAGCGAGCTTAAGAAGCAACAGATCCGTTCAGCGGCTGAAGACGGAGCACATATACGACGAGGGTGCAGCGGAGGAGATTACCGATGCGCTGATGTGGATTGGGCACGGTGGCGACGTCGCGAATCCTGAAGCTCTCGGATTCATGCTTCGGGCATTTTTCGATACGGTTCGCCGACACATTGCCTTCGAACGCGAACATGTCTTCCCGACGCTTGGCAAGGGGTTAGACGCCGGCGACGCGTGATAATTTGGCGAGATTCGGGATCTCGACGTGGCGATTGTGTACGATCGCTGTTCGTTCCGCGCTTAGCTTTGTCAGCTGGCGGCTTACCGTCTCGATTGTCAGGCCGAGGAAATCCGCAATGTCCGCACGCGACAGCGGTAGGTCGAACGACGCCGATCGGCGATCCGGTTCCAGCGGGTCGATATTCTGCGCGATGAGCAGGAGAAAGCTCGCTACCTTCTCGGAAGCTGTCTTTCTACCGAGTGTGAGCATCCACTGGCGTGCCTCGTCAAGTTCCCGCAAGGTTTGCCCCAGGATGCGTTTCTCCAAGGCCGGAGACTCGTCGATCAGGCGCTCGAGTGCACTCTTCGGAAAAGTGCATAGGCTTAGATCCGTCGCCGCCTCGACGTCGAGCACGCTTTCTCGCCCGAAGGGACGACCGAGAAAATCCGGAGCAAATTGCAGGCCGACGATCTGTTGGCGCCCGTCCGGGAGCGCCTTCGTCAGCTTCACAACGCCGGAAAGGATGTTTGCGTAGCTTTCGATCACTTCCGCGTCGCCGACGACTTCCGAACCCTCGTCAAGGTGCTGCTTGGTCGAGGCTCTCGCCAAAGCGACCAGCTGGTCGGGTTGCAGCGCGCCGCACACGCCGCGATGCCGCGCCTCGCACGATGTGCACAGCACGGGTATTCCGCTGGTGTGGACGTCCTGACGCAACCCGAGCCCCATCGATGAGATGGCTGGATGTTAGCAACCTCGTTGCTTCCGTGCACCGTGTCAGTTTGTCCGAGCTTGATCGAGATCAACGAACCTCGCTCCGGCACATGGCATCGGGGCCTTTCATCGGAGTTGGCAAATGACGGTACATGCGACCAGCGCTCTCAGCGAAATCGTTCCGCGGTATACAAGCTATCCGACAGCCCCCCATTTCCATACCGGAATCGGCGAAAGCGACGCCAAGAGATGGATATCGCAGCTCCAGAGCGGCAACGCAGTCTCGCTCTATGTCCATATTCCGTTCTGCGACAAGCTGTGTTGGTTCTGTGCGTGCCACACCAAACATACGCTTCACTACAAGCCGGTCGCCGACTTCCTCGTTGCTCTCCATGAAGAAATTCGGCTGGTTTCGTCGCAACTGCCGAGCGGCGTGCACGTCAAAGCTATTCACTTCGGTGGCGGCTCGCCGACCATGCTGCGTCCGCACGATCTGATCCATCTGGTCGGCATGATACGATCCTCACTCCATGTAGATCGAACTGTCGCACTCAGTGTCGAAATCGACCCCAACGACATGGACGATCACAGGCTCGACGCTCTTGCAGTCATCGGCCTCACACGGGCGAGCCTTGGGGTCCAGGACTTCGATCCGAAGGTGCAGAACGCCATCAACAGGATGCAGAGCTTCGAGCTGACAAAGAAAGTCGTGGAAGGTCTGCGCGCACGCGGCGCTGTCTCGGTCAATCTCGACCTTCTTTACGGTCTGCCGCACCAGACGGTGGCAAGTGTCGCCGAAACTGTTCGACTGGCGCTATCTCTGCGTCCGGATCGGATCGCCTTGTTCGGATACGCTCATGTGCCCTGGTTCAAAAAGCATCAAACGATGATCGACGAGGCTTCGCTGCCAGATGGAGAGCAGCGGTTTGCTCAGTCGAGAAAGGCTGCATCGATCATTGCAAAGGGTGGTTATGACGCTATCGGCATCGACCATTTCGCTCTGCCCGACGACAGCCTGTCCGAAGCGGCGCGGCGTCACCGACTTCACCGCAATTTTCAGGGTTACACCGACGACGGTTGCGAAACCTTGATCGGGATGGGTCCCTCATCGATCAGCCGGTATCGCCAAGGCTATGCGCAGAACATCATAGCAGCGGGCGAGTACGAGAAGGCGGTGCATGCCGGTCGTCTGCCAGTTTCGCGCGGCATCGAATTCAGCCGCGACGATGTTGCAACTGCCTGGCTAATCGAGCGTCTGATGTGCGATTTCGAGTTTTCAGTGGAGGAGTTGGTTCAGCAGTTTGGCGATTGTGGTCAGTCGCTCCTGGCCGAAGCCGCTCGGCTCGCCAGAGGGGAGCCTGACAAGTTGTTGTTGGAGAACGACAGATTTATAGTGCCGGCCGGGCAAAGGCCGCTCGTTCGCACGATCGCAGCGCGCTTCGACAGATACCTGCATCGAGGCACGGCCCGACATTCGGCCGCAGTCTAACGACCTTGACCGTGAGGGATGCGGGGCAGAAAGGCGCTCATCAACCGTGGCATGTCTTGGCATCGTGAAAAGGGGACGGCTAAAAATGCTCTCCTGCTCTGAACGGTCCGACGCGCGTGCCGGCAGCGACTAGATATGCCGTCGACCAGCCGATGAGTAGGAAGCCATTAATTCCTTCCAGCGCGGCGAGGATACGCCAATCGTAGCCCGGCACGACGTCGCCGTAGCCAATCGTCGAAAAGGTGACTGTCGAAAAGTAGAGAGCAGTTTCGAAGTCGTGAAGAACGCCGAGCCACAGATACAACCCCGCCCAGATCCATATCTCGACCGAGATGACCGCGAACAAAGCGACGACGACGATAATCATGGCCAGCATTCGGCTGCGGCGGCCATGAATCCGAAGCCGGGAAATGCCAAGGGCGACCGCCTTCGTCGTGAGTATGAGGCCGACCGTGTGTACCAGCACGTTAAAGCCGATAATGGCAGTGCCGACTGCGAGATTGCTTATCATTTTCTGGTGTTAGCAGGTCCTGCTGTTGCCATTATTGCGGCAAGTCAAACAGTCACTTATAAATTTCAAGGAACCCGTTGACCGACTCCCTGTCCTTGCTGATCGCTTTTGGCGTGACGTCTCTCGCCATCGAGATGACGCCGGGCCCGAATATGGGCTACTTGGCGGTCCTCGGCATCAGCCAAGGACGACTGGCTGGCCTCTCCGCTGTGCTAGGTGTCGCCCTCGGGCTCTGTGTGCTCGGTCTTTTGGTTGGCTTCGGCGCCGGCTCGTTTGTCCTGGACAATCGCTGGGCCTACGAAGCCCTGCGGTGGGCGGGATCACTCTATCTGATGTGGCTGGCTTATGATGGCTGGCGCGATTGCCGGCAAGGCGCTGGATGTCCCGGCTGCAGGAGCATCCTTCCTGCGTCATTTCCGACGCGGTCTGATTACAAATCTGCTCAATCCAAAGGCTGCGATATTTTTCGTTGCCGTTCTGCCGAAATTCGTCGATCCGACCCAAAGACAAGAGAGCCAACTGCTTCTGCTTGTCGCGATCTATGTCGGTATAGCAACCGCTGTTCATGCCGCAGTGGTTTTGCTAGCAAGTCTGCTCCAGCCAATGTTCACGAGGCCCGCCCTACGGCGCGGCAGTTCGGCTGTCTCCGCGCTGTTGCTTGGGGGCGTTGCCATATGGCTGTTGTTCTAGCATGGCAGGCCGTGATCACACGCCAACAATGAACTGGCGTCCCGAAGCCTTTCTGCGGCGAATATGAGCCTGGATAGGCGTATGCGTGCTTCAATGGGATAGCAGCACCGGCATTTCGAGATCGCTGAAGACGCCCTCGGTTGCACCGCCAAGCACAAAGTCTCTGACGCGCGAATGACCAAACCCACCCATGACAAGAAGCGTGGCGCCGAGGTCAATCGCGCGCTGCTGCAACGTGGCGCTGATCGGGCAGTCCTCCGCACTGATCTCCACTGCCTCCGCCGATAGCCCACGCTTTTGCAGGCTGGTAGCCAGGCGCGCGCCTGCGTCTTTCTCGGGGAGGGGCTTTTCACCGATGATGGTGAGGACAGAAATCTTGGCGGCTCGTTGGAGCAGCGGCGTTGCGTCGGCAACTGCCCGTGCGGCAACGCGGCTGCCGTCCCAAGCAATCGCTACATGATCAATGGGAACCGGGTGAACAACTTCAGGAACCAGGATCGTGGGGCGGCCTGATCCAAATACGATCGCCTCGGCCGTCATTCGCGATGTCGGGTTATTCGCTTCCCATCCGACGAATACGAGATCGAAATATCTCGCATGAGTCGCGGCAGTATCCCCAAGAAAGGCAGGAGCTGCCGTCATTGTGTCAGTCGTAATCTCCACTCCGTACTGCGATGCTTGCCTGTTGACGCCTGCCAATATCTCCTCGCTCCGCTTGCGGCTCGTGGCCTCGGCTGCGCGGATCATCTCAGGCGTGTTCAGCAGTAGCCGCGACAGGGCACTGGAGATTGGTGGAAAGTCGACGTTCACCGCCAGGATATGAAGCGCGACATTCAGCTGCGCAGCCATTCCAACGACATTGGCCGCCACCGATTCCGAGATCGGATCAGGATAGGTGATGACGGGAAGAAGTGCGTTGCGTTTCATCATGGTTTCCTCGGGGTAAGCCGCTCGCATGTCATCTTTTTCTCGGCGCGAAACGACAGGATGCTATAATCGCTAGGCTGTATCCTCGTGCTTTGATTCAGCTCAAGAAGCCGCCCCCGGAATGTTGGTAAAGTTTGCCACAGGCATTTCTTCCGAAGCCGCGGCAGCGCGGCTGTTGGGCGCCGCAACACAACAGGCTTGGTCGCTGATGCCACACGGCGCTCCCCGGTCACCTGCATCGACTGCACCGGATGGTGGACCAGCATGAGCAACTAAGGAACTCCGAGGATGATCGTCCGTACGTTATCCAAGCTTGAATGCACCAAGTTGGTGACCGAAAACCGTCTCGCGCGACTGGCATGCGCAAACGACGGTCAGCCATATGTTGTTCCGATTTACTATGCCTATGCCGGCAACCACCTCTATGGGTTCTCCATGCTGGGCAAGAAAATCGAATGGATGCGAAGCAATCCGTTGGTGTCCGTTCTGATCGATGTACGAGGAAAAGGCCGCGAATGGCAAAGTGTCATCGTCGATGGCCGTTATGAAGAACTGCCGGACCAGGTCGGGCACAAACTCGAACGGGACCATGCGTGGACGCTGTTGAGCAAACATGTCAACTGGTGGGAGCCGGGAGCGCTCAAGCCGGTTGCCGCTCCGACCACCAGTCATTCGTCACATGTTTTTTTCCGGATTCTAATCGACCAGATATCCGGAAGGGCAGCAGAAGCCAAAAGCCTGTAAAAGATCGACTCAGTTTGCCTGCGAGATGGCGCATATTGTCGAGCGCGTCAGGAAGCGCTTCTCGCGCCCGTTGTCGAGCGAGAACATGCCGCCGCGCCCCGGCACCACGTCGATGATCAGGTCGGTGTGTTTCCATGCCTCGTACTGCGACTCGCTGATATAAACCGGCGTATCGCCGATCGTGCCGAGCAGCACGTCCCTGTCGCCGACGATGAAATCGCTCCGCGGATAGCACATCGGGGAGGAACCGTCGCAGCAGCCGCCCGACTGATGGAAGAGCACAGGGCCATGGTCGGCGATGATTTCCGCCAGGAGTTGCACTGCCTCCGGCGTCGCCGATACCTTGTTGAGCGAAACCTTGTCAGGCATGGCCGACCTCCTTGACTGAAAAGGGGCGGCGTGGCCGGCCGGCCACGCCGCCCTGCCTGGGAGGGCGATCAGAAGAAGCCGAGCTTCTTCGGGCTGTAGCTGACCAGCATGTTCTTTGTCTGCTGGTAGTGCTCGAGCATCATCTTGTGAGTCTCGCGGCCGATGCCGGACTGCTTGTAGCCGCCGAAAGCCGCATGCGCCGGATAGGCGTGATAGCAGTTGGTCCACACGCGGCCGGCCTGGATGGCGCGGCCGAAGCGGTAGGCGCGGTTGGCATCGCGGGTCCACACGCCGGCGCCAAGGCCATAGAGCGTGTCGTTGGCGATGGCGAGCGCCTCGTCCTCGTCCTTGAAGGTCGTCACCGACACAACCGGGCCGAAGATCTCCTCCTGGAAGACGCGCATCTTGTTGTGGCCCTTGAAGACGGTCGGCTGGATGTAATAGCCGTCCTTGAAGTCGCCACCCAGGTTCGCGCGGTCGCCGCCGATGAGCACTTCGGCGCCTTCCTGCTTGCCGATGTCGAAATAGCTGAGAATTTTCTCCATCTGCTCGCTGGAAGCCTGCGCGCCCATCATCGTGGACAGTTCGAGTGGGTTCTCCTGCACGATCGCCTTCACGCGCGGAAGGGCGCGCTCCATGAAGCGGTCGTAGATGCTCTCGTGGATCAACGCGCGGCTGGGACAGGTGCAGACCTCGCCCTGGTTGACCGCGAACATTACGAAGCCCTCGATCGCCTTGTCGAAGAAGTCGTCGTCTTCCGCCGCCACGTCCTTGAAGAAGATGTTCGGCGACTTGCCGCCGAGTTCAAGCGTAACCGGGATCAGGTTCTGGCTGGCATACTGCATGATCAGCCGGCCGGTCGTCGTCTCGCCGGTAAAGGCGATCTTGGCGATGCGGGGGCTCGAAGCGAGCGGCTTGCCGGCTTCGAGGCCGAAGCCGTTGACGACATTGAGTACGCCGGGCGGCAACAAGTCGGCAATGAGTTCCATCACGACGAGGATGGAAGCGGGAGTCTGCTCGGCCGGCTTGAGGACGATGCAATTGCCGGCGGCGAGCGCCGGCGCTACCTTCCACGCGGCCATCAGGATCGGGAAGTTCCAGGGTATGATCTGGCCGACGACGCCGAGCGGCTCATGGAAGTGATAGGCTACAGTGTCGTAATCGATCTCGCCGATGGAGCCTTCCTGCGCGCGGACGGCGCCTGCGAAATAGCGGAAATGGTCTATCGTGAGCGGAATGTCGACGTAGGTCGTCTCGCGAAGCGGCTTGCCGTTGTCCCACGTCTCGGCGCGGGCGATCAGGTCGAGATTGTCCTCGATGCGCTGGGCGATGGCGTTGAGGATGTTGGCGCGCTCCGTCGTGCTGGTGCGGCCCCAGGCATCCTTGGCGGCATGGGCCGCGTCGAGCGCGCGCTCGATATCGGCGGCGTCCGAACGGGCAACCTCGCAGATCTTGTGGCCGGTAATCGGCGAGATATTGTCGAAATACCGGCCCGATACCGGCTCAACGAATTTGCCGTTGATGAAGTTGCCATAGCGCTTGGCAAAAGGGGCTCTGGCCGTGCGGAAAGTTTCAACCTTGTTCATGTCTTCCTCCATGTCCTTCTTGGGCGACGCCGCGGGATGCGGCGCTCCTGAACGAGCTTTCAATGGAAGCGGCAAAAAGTCAGCCGGACGATGCGAGATCGCGAGGCCGGACTGTCGCACAATTGCGACAGTCCTTGCGGTGGGAGGATCAGTGCGGTCGCGTTAAGCCCAAGCGGGCAAGTTTGCGATGCAGGGTTGCGCGTGAAATGCCGAGATTGGCCGCTGCGGCCGAGACGTTGCCATCAGCACGGGCCAGTGCGCGTTTGATTGCGCCGCGCTCCGCCTCGTCCAGATCCTGCGCGAGTGGGGCCGAACCGCATATCAGGTCCGAAACGGGTAGCGGCTTGGCGAGACCGTTTTGCGCAATTCCCAGCGCCAACCTCGCGGCACGTGTTGCCCCGACCACTAGATCATCGGCGTCAACCGCAAGCAGCGCACCGGCGGCTCGTTCGCCAACGGGCGCAAGCAGAATGCGCTCGTTTGGGAAAGCAATACGAAAAATCTCCGCTTCGATCCGACGCACCGTATCGGCGACCACCAGCGAGATCAGGGCGACAAAACTCTCGGTCAAGTCGTTGCGGCAGGAGGAGACGTCCAGCGCCGCAACCAGATTGCCTTCGTGATCGAAGATCGGCGCCGTCGTACAACTGAGATCGGTATTACGTGTGAGAAAGTGCTGGTCGCGGTGAATGGTCAGGGCTCGCTGCTCGGCGAGACAGGTGCCGATGCCGTTCGTCCCTTCGCTTTCTTCGCCCCATAATGTGCCAAGCCAAAGCCCCCAATCCCGGAATGTCGCATCGTCGCCGGGGGCGCCTCTGCGCTCGACGGGAACGCCGTTGCGGTTCGCCAGAACAATGCAGCAGCCCGCCCCGCCGACTGCCAGAAAGAGCCGATCCAGACTGGACTGAGCTGTGCGAATCAACAATTCGACACTCTGTCGGGCACGGTTCAGCTCGGCGTCGGTGAGCCGCTTGGGAGGCTTGCTCTCGGCTGGATCGAGGCGATGCAAACCGGACGATCGATGCCACGAAGCGACCAGCGCGGACTTCGCCGCCTCGTCGGAGCGTATGGCGGCCATAATCCTGTCGGCATGATGTATGTTTACGGTTCCAGCCACGCGCTCCTCCCGAGCTGACCAGTCATCTGCGGCGCTACGCACCGTTCGATCAAATATTCTCGGTGATCTTTTCGCTTCGCCAATTCGAATTCAATTCGCCAAAAGGCAAACAGCATGCCTAAGCCGCAAGCGCCATGATCTAGGTCAAAGCCCTGATTGGCAGGAAAAGCCAGATCCGGTGCTTCAGAGCTTGTTTTTAGCGGGACATCGGGCGGCCTCACCTGTCCGGCGTCGCGATCGAGTTGACTTCGGTGCAAAGCTTGTCCGCCGGATCGCACAGCACATCGATCTCGAATTCTGATCCGGCATGCTTGTCATGATGCATCAGAGGGAGCATTCCGGACCTCTCATGGAGGTCCATTCTGGACACATAGGTCCTCATCTCTCGGGACGGGAACGACCTGCCGATTCCTCTCCTCCATTTCGGCCACATCCTATAAACTCGGACGTCGAAGCCAGTCCTGCCCGCCCATTATGCTCACCTTCGCTCTCACCGATAGCCTGGAACCCAATCCGCCTCGAATGACTTGTCTGTGGATAGATCTTGAAGGGAGAACCCATGTCCGCACCGCAGGAAATGGATGTCGTGCTCGAAAAGCTGCCTTTGAGGATCGGCGCCTACATACCCGACGACTTGCTGGAAGACTGGTTTGCGCCGGGAACGGGCATGAACCCGGTCAGCCCGGAAGCGCTGGCGGCCGCCAAGACTTACGGATGGCGCTTCGAATGCGAGTTCAAGCACTACCCCGAACGGATGGAAGGCGTGTTCTGGAAGTGGGTGCCTGCGATCTGATCCGCACAGGGCAGCCTGGATAGGAACGGGCAGGCCTCCTGATCTCCTCAGCCGCCGCCTATCGGCGTCGTCACCTTTCCGGTTCCGCCGCATTCGGGGCAGGTCCGGCCGTCGATCATGCCTGTCCCTGCGCAGCGGCGACACATATTCTCGCCGGCGCCAGGAGTGCCTGCCGGAACTTCGTCGACATTGGTCTGATCCTGCGCAGCTTGCTCGGGTTTGCCCTGCAGCTTGTTCCTCAACCGGGCGACCGCGGCCTCGTCGACTTCAAGTGACGTGCTGCTGTCGTCCGGCAGGCCTTCACCGGATTGGCCTATGGTTTCGTTGCGCGGCCGGTCATTCGTGCCTGTCGTTATCTTTGGTTTCTGAGCCATTGCAGTACTCTTTTGCAGATTGCAGGCGCAGCTCTCAGTTTCTGCGGTTCGAACGCCTCAGCTCCGCAGAGGTTCCGGTTGGCAACCGTCGCCGGCCGGCCCGGACGGACTTGGCAACTGCCAAGCGCATACAAGCTGAATGGCGAGATCGGGGAGCTCATCGCTCAGGCAGCGGAGGAGGGGAATTCCCTTCAACGGCGCCGCGCAGTCTTTGCGTCAGCACTACGACAGCCGCTCCGATCGGACTTTCACATCATCGCTCAGGTGCCGCACGATCTCGGCGGTCTTGCGGATATCCGCTTCGTCGAGAGCGACGCACATGGTCGAGGCGATCGCCATTAACTGGGCGTTCAGCTCGCCGTAGCGCGCGTCGCCTTTGCGCGTCAGCTGCACAAGCTTCGAGCGCCGGTGCTTCGGATTGTCGATGAATTCGACGAGCCCCTCGGCCGCAAGCTCATCAGCCAGCCGCTGCATGCGCTGACGGCTGGTGGGCCGCATCCGGGCGATCTGCGGTACGGTGAGCGGACCAAGCAGCGCGAGGCTGCGCATGAAGCCGAACGCGCCGCCGCCCCAACTGGTGATGAGCCCTGTCTTCTGGCCGAGAGCCCGTATCCTGAAGAAGCACTGGGCCACTTCGAGCATCAGCTCGGTGATCGCCTCGGCCTTGCCGTCAACAATGGGGCCCGCCCCTCGGACCACCTCAGTCCCGTGTCGTGCCGACGCCATCGCTTCCGTTCCCTTTGTCTCTGACATTTCTGTTGGGCCAAGTTCCGCGATTGACACCACAGTTGTCAACTTCTAGAATGACACCTTAGTTGTCGTTTCTAGGCGGCTGTAGGGCTTCGTAGCCTAGGCACCTGCGGGAGCAGACATGGGAATGAACCCGGCTGGGCAAACCGACACCGGAACCGCAGGCGTCATCGCGAGACCGCCGCTGCTCTTTCTCGCTGCTTTTCTGATTGGCTTCGTGCTGGATAGCCTGCTGCGCTTGCCGTTCCCGATCCCCAGGAATGACTTGGTCACCTGGATCATCGGCGGCTCGCTGATGCTGATCGGATTTGCGCTTTTCGCCGCGGGCATTCGCAACTTCTCCCGCGCCGCGACGCCGGTGCCGACGAATGAGCCGACGCGCGTTCTGGTGACGACCGGCATCCACGGCTGGACGCGCAATCCGATCTACCTCGGCATGTTCCTCATCTATGGCGGCATCGGCGTAGCCGCGCAGAATGCGTGGATCCTTGGCCTCACGTTGCCTCTCGCAATCCTGATCCGCTACGGCGTCGTCGCCCGCGAGGAGGCCTATCTCGAGCGGCGCTTCGGCGATACGTATCGCGACTACAAGCAAAGCGTGCGGCGGTGGCTCTGAGCGTCGCAAGATGCTTGATCATGTTGCTGCCTGACCCCCAAAACATGCCGAGCTGGTACTATTTTGTCGGCTGATGACGATCCAGAATCAACGCTTAGGGATACCCAATGAAACTCGGCTTCATCGGCACAGGCGCGCTCACAGCCGCGATTGTCACCGGACTTAAATCCGCCACGGACAATTCCGTATCGGTGCTCCTGTCGCCTCGTAATCAAGAAATCGCTGCCAGCCTGGCACTTCGCTACCGCGATGTACGCGTTGCACCCGATAATCAGGCCGTTCTCGACAGTTGCGATACGATCATGCTCGCGGTTCGGCCGCAGATTGCGCATGACGTGCTTGCAGGATTGCAGTTTCGTCGTGACCATCACGTCGTCAGCTTGATCGCCATCCTGTCGCGCGAGGAGATAGCCGCCTTGATCGCTCCCGTGGAGCACGTGACGAAAGCACTTCCCATGCCGATGATCGCTCACAGGCAGGGAGCGACAATCATCTGTCCGCACGATCGGCGTATGGCGGCGTTTTTCGGCCGGCTGGGAAAGGTGATCGAGGTCGAGGATCCGAGCGAGTTCGACGCGCTGAGCGTCGTTACCGCGACATTTGCCAGCTATTTCAAATATCTCGATACAATCCAGGGCTGGCTGAAACAGCATGGCGTCGCCGAGGCGCGGGCGCGCGACTATATTGTCACCATTTTCAAAGCGCTGGCCAGCGCACCGGAGACGACTCCAGATACCGGCTTCATGGATCTGGCGCAAGACTATGCAACACGCGGCGGGATCAACGAACAGGTTTTGCACGAGCTCACGGCACGGAACGTCTTCGATGCCTTTGCAGAAAGCCTGGATGGCGTGTATCGGCGTATCTCGGCAGGAGCAGCGCCACGCATTGGCTCTGCATCGTGACGATGACAGCCGGCCCTAGCGTAATCCTTCACACCAACGCGCCGGCCGTGGCGATGAAGCTGTTGCGGGACAAGCATCCGGGGCTGTCGGTCTATCCTTGTGACAGCTACGCCGGTCTGGCCGCCTTGATAGAACAGACAAACGCCGAGGTCGTCTACTCGGTGCGCTTCGACGGCACAGCGCGCTTTCCGCGTTCCGCTCTCCTGGAAAGCCCGACGGTGAAATGGGTGTCGGTCGGCGGGTCGGGGACGGATCATCTGGGTCCCTGGAACCCCGAAAAGGTCACGGTGACGAACGCCGCCGGTGTCGCGGCCGATATGATGGCCGAATACGCGCTGGGGGCGATGCTGTCCTTCTCGCTCGGTCTTCGAAATTTCGCCAGGCATCAGCGCGCCCGGACATGGATCGCCGGCATGGTCGAGCCGATCCAGGGCAAGACCTTGCTGTTGCTCGGCCTCGGCAGGACCGGGCAAGCATTGGCCCGGCGCGCCAAGGCCCTGGGGCTCACGACGCTCGGCGTGCGTGCGCATCCCAGGCCAACCACCGATGTCGATGAGGTTCATGGCATCGAGGCATTGCCCGGACTTTGGGGCCGGGCCGATTTCATTACCTGTTGCGTGCCGCTGCTGGACGCGACGCGCGGGTTGGTCGGCGCTGCGGCGTTTGCCGCGATGAAGCCGTCGGCGGTGCTCATCGACATTTCGCGTGGTGGCGTCGTCGAGGAGGCCGCGCTCCTGTCGGCGCTCGATGGCGGCCGCATCAAAGGCGCCGCGCTCGATGTCTTTTCGACCGAGCCGCTGCCGGCGGATCATCCACTGTGGCGGTATGAGAACGTGATCGTCACGCCGCATTGCTCGTCGGTTTACGAAGGCTGGGAGGAGAAAGCGCTTGATATGTTCGCAGATAATCTCAGCCGCTATCGGCGCGGCGAAAAGCTGCTCGGCATTGTCGACCCAATGCGCGGCTACTAGCGATGAAGTCTGCCGACGGCGCCTCGATACAAGAAGCCGATATCGCGATCATCGGCGGCGGCATTGCCGGAGCGAGTGCGGCCTATGAACTGGCGGCGGTCTCGTCGGTCATCCTGCTCGAGCGCGAAAGCCATTGCGGTTACCATTCCACCGGCCGGTCGGCCGCGAGTTTTACGGAGAATTACGGCAACGCCATCATCCGACGGCTGGCGATCGCCAGCCGGTCTTTTCTCGAAGCGCCGCCCGAGGGCTTTTGCGATCATCCCTTGATGCTTGCGCGTGGGATGCTGACGATCGCGCGCCAGGATCAGCTGGGCCGGCTTGAAGAGGAACTCGAAAGGGCCCGCCAACTCGTCCCGTCGATCCATCGGGTCAGCCCCGGAGAGGCGTTGGCGCGCGTGCCGGCGCTGCGATCCGATTATGTCGCCGGAGCGATCGTCGAACCGGGTTGTCGCGAGATCGACGTCAACGAACTCCATCAGGGTTTCCTGCGCAACGCGCGCAAGCGTGGCGGCCGGATCGTCACCAATGCAGGCGTCGACGCGATCGAGCGGCACAAGGATCGCTGGATCCTGCAGACGAGCCAGGGACTGTTCGCCGCGCCGATCCTCGTCAATGCGGCCGGCGCCTGGGCGGACAGGATCGCTGCGTTGGCCAAAGTTGCCCCGATCGGTCTCGTGCCGAAGCGCCGCACCGCGTTCCATGTCGCGGCACCGGATGGCCTCTCCATTGCTGGATGGCCGCTGGTCAACGATGCCGGCGAGGAATTCTACTTCAAGCCGGATGCCGGCCGGATTTTCGTCTCGCCGGCGGATGCCACACCGAGCGAGCCGACGGACGCCTATCCCGACGATTTCGACGTCGCCGTAGGGGTCGATCGCCTGCAGCGCGCGACGACGATCGACCTGCGCCGGATAGAGCATCAGTGGGCGGGGCTGCGCAGCTTTGTGCGCGACGCCTCGCCGGTGGTCGGCTTCGATGCCGAGGCCGAGGGCTTCTTCTGGCTGGCGGGCCAGGGCGGCTATGGCATCAAGACATCGCCGGCGCTGGCCAGGGCATGTCGCGATCTGATCCGCACCGGACGCTTGCCGGATGAACTGTTGCGTCAAGGCATCGAGGCGGGCGATCTTGCGCCCGGCCGGATCGGGGCGACATCCGCGCAGGAGGAAAAAGCACCGTGAGCAAGGATGACCGCATGACGATCGAACGCTTCGAGAATGGCCCACGCTTCTGCCGCGTGCTCAGCCACAATGGCATTGTCTATCTGGCCGGCATGACGGCCGACGATCTATCGGGCGACACCACGCAGCAGACGCGCGACGTGCTCGCCAAGATCGACACCTATCTGGCGAAGGCCGGCAGCGACAAGACCAGGATCCTGAGCGCCACGGTATGGCTGCGCGACATTTAACGCCGTCTGGGACGCCTGGATCGACAAAAGCGCCATGCCGGTGCGGGCAACGGTCGAGGCCCGGCTCGCCGGCGACGGCTATCGCGTCGAGATCATGGTGACCGCTGCAGCCTGAACTGCGATCTATTGGGGAAATGACGCCATGGCTCGAGACCTGACCATCGCGGTCTGCCAGACCGGCCCGATACAGAAAAGCGCGGAACGGTCCGAAACGGTGGACCGGCTGGTCGCGCTTCTGGAAAGAGCGGCGGCCGCCGGCGCTGAAATCGCGGTGTTTCCCGAACTGGCGCTGACAACCTTCTTTCCGCGTTGGCGGATCGACGACCAGGCCGAGATCGAGGCGTTCTTCGAGCCGGCCATGCCGGGCCGGCAGACGCAGCGCCTTTACGACGCCGCGGCGCGGCTCAAGATAGGCTTCGCGCTCGGATATGCCGAGCTGACGCGCGTGGACGGGGTAACTCGCCGCTTCAACACGATGGATCTGGTCGGGCAGGACGGCAAACTTGTCGGGCGCTATCGCAAAATACATGTGCCCGGATCGAGTGATCCGGAACCGGGCACGACCGTCCATCTCGAACGCCGGTATTTCGAGCCCGGCAATCTCGGCTTTCCGGTCTTCGTCTATCGCGGCGTGCGCGTCGGCATGGCCATCTGCAACGACCGGCGCTGGCCGGAGACCTACCGCATGCTCTGTCTCAACGGCGCGGAAATTGTCCTAATTGGCTACAACACGCCGCTGCGGCTCGATGAAGCGCCGGCGCTGGCGCATCTGCGCATGTTCCACAACCATCTGCCGATGCAGGCCGGCGCTTATCAGAACACGGTCTGGGTCGCGGCAGCGGCCAAGGCCGGCGTCGAGGATGGCCAGGCCTTGATCGGCGGCTCCTGCATCATCGCACCGACTGGCGAAATCGCGGCGCAGGCGATGTCGCTCGACGACGAGGTGATCGTCCATCGCGCCGACCTCGACCTGATCGCCGTCTGCCGCAAGGTGAATTTCGACTTCGCCAGATATCGCCGGCCCGACCAATATCGGCTGATCGCGGATCAGGCTTAAGGCGAGGGCCTCCGTGGCCTCAAGAAACAGCAACGAGATGACCGTTGCCAAGATCCTTCAGGGCCAGTTTCGGCGGGTCCTCGCCGATTTTTCGAGTCGGGCTCGGGATCTCCTGATCGAGACGCGCGAAGCGCGGCCTCCGCTTTGCCGGATCGGGCACCGGAACGGCCTCGATCAAGCGTTTCGTGTAGGGGTGGCGCGGATTCGAAAAGACCTGGTCGCGGGTACCCATTTCGACGATCTGGCCGAGATACATGACGGCGACCCGATCGGAAATGTTCTCGACCACCGCCATGTCGTGCGAGATGAACAGATAGGCGATGCCGAACTCGCGCTGCAGTTCCTTCAGCAGGTCGAGCACGCGGGCCTGCACCGATACGTCGAGCGCCGAAACGCTTTCGTCGGCGATGATGAGCTTGGGCTTGAGCGCCAGCGCGCGAGCGATGCAGATGCGCTGGCGCTGGCCGCCCGAGAATTCGTGTGGATAGAGCTCCATCTGGTCGGCCGACAGGCCGACGCGTTCGAACAATGCCGCCACAAGCTGGCTGCGCTCTTCCTTCGAGGCGATGCCATGGATCAACAGCGGCTCGGCAACGAGGTCGCCGACGCGCATGCGCGGGTCAAGCGAGGCATAGGGATCCTGGAAAATCATCTGCACGTCGCGGCGAACCGCCTTGCGCTGGTCACGGCCAAGGCCCGCCAGATTGCGCCCGCCGATCACGATATCGCCGCGGTAGGGCACAAGCCCGGCCAGCGCCTTGGCGGTGGTCGACTTTCCGCAGCCGGATTCGCCGACCAGCGCCAGCGTCTCGTGCGGCGTGATCGAAAAGCTGACGCCTTCGACGGCGTGGACACGGCGGTTCACTTGGCCGAAGAAGCCGCCGCGCAGGTCGAAATGGACATGCAGATCGTTGACCACCGCCAGGCTTCCGGGCATTTCCGCTTCGACGGATTTCCGGCGGCCGACGCCGGTGCCGATGCGCGGCACGGCGGCGAGCAGTTCGCGCGTGTAGTCGGCTTGCGGGCGAGCAAAAATATCGGCGGCCATTCCTTCCTCGACCATCCGGCCGTGCCGCATGATGACGACGCGATCGGCCATTTCGGCGACCACGCCCATGTCGTGGGTGATGAGGATGATGCTGGTGCCATGCTCGCGCTGCAGATCGCGCAGCAGTTCCAGCACCTCGCCTTGCACAGTGACGTCGAGCGCCGTCGTCGGCTCGTCGGCGATCAGCACGTCCGGTTTCAGCGCCAGCGCCATGGCGATCATCACGCGCTGGCGCATGCCGCCGGACAGTTCGTGCGGAAACTGCTTCAGCCGACTTTCGGCTTCCGAGATGCGGACGGCCTGCAGCGCCTCGATGGCGCGCCGGCGCGCCTCAGCGCGGGAGAGGCCGGTATGGGCCTCGATGGACTCGACCAGCTGCCGGCCGATCGACAGCACCGGATTGAGCGAGGTCATCGGCTCCTGAAAAATCATCGCGATGCGGTCGCCGCGAATGCGGCGCATCCGGCGCTCTTCGAGCCCCGCCAGATCGATGTCGCCCCGATCTCTGTCACCCGAATCCATATCGCGAAGTCGGATCGTGCCGGATTGTATCCGGGCGGCAGGCTGCGGCAGTAACTGCATGATCGCCAGCGCGGTCATCGATTTGCCGGAACCCGATTCACCAGCAATGCAAAGCGTCTCGCCGCGTGCAAGCGTCAGCGATAGGTCTGATACCACCGGCCGCTCGCCATCTTCGCCGCGCACGCAGACGGTTAGCCCGGAGATTTCCAGCACCGGCCCGGCCGTGGTCGAGACGGCCGGAGCGGCAGCCCCGGTCCGCTTGCTGGTTACGCCTTTGCTCATTCGAAGACGCAGCGTGGGAAGTAGAACGACACCACCCAGTTCGGCATATCGACGATCTCGCTGATCCGGAGATCGCCGCAGACCGAAACCAGCATGTACGCCTCGACCGGGTCCATTCCGTAGCGGCCGGCAAGCAGGTCGATCATCTGAACGACCGCTTCCCTGGCGCCCGTCATCAGGTCCGGTCCGATGCCGGTCGTCACCTCATAGCCCTTGGCGTCGAGATGGCGCGTCACCGGGCCGGGCGTGGTAAAGCGCGGCGTCTTCAGCCTGATATCCTTGACCAGGTCGAGCTTGAGCACGACATCCATCGGGCTTTCGATCGCCGTGCCGCACA
Source organism: Mesorhizobium sp. M5C.F.Cr.IN.023.01.1.1 (assembly GCF_003997585.1). Classification (NCBI taxonomy): domain Bacteria; kingdom Pseudomonadati; phylum Pseudomonadota; class Alphaproteobacteria; order Hyphomicrobiales; family Phyllobacteriaceae; genus Mesorhizobium; species Mesorhizobium sp. M5C.F.Cr.IN.023.01.1.1. The sequence goes on from NZ_RZSU01000024.1 coordinate 66,444, forward strand.
CCTCGCCATCGCCCTGCGCGGCATGCGTGTCGCCGACCGAGAACAGCGCACCCGCCACCTCCACCGGCAGATACAGCGTGGTGCCGGCCGCGAGATCGCGGATATCGAGATTGCCGCCGACCCGCCTTGGCGGCACCACCGAGTGGAGGCCCATTTCAGCCGGCGCGTTGCCGATGGTGCCGGCAAACGGCTTCAGCGGCACGCGAGCTTGTCTACCGAACAGCGCCGGCTTGAGCGAGGTGGCGTCGTATTTCCAGATGTTCAGCGCCGGCTCCGGAAAATCGTCGGCGAGCAGGCCGAACCCCGGAATGTTCGCCGTCCAGCCGAAGCCGGACGGCTTGAACATCTCGATCGTCACCTTCAGTGCATCGCCCGGCTCGGCACCTTCGACATAGATGGGCCCGGTGACGGGGTTCACCTTGGCGAAGTCGAGCAAAGCGACGTCGGCAACGGTGCTGTCGGCCTGAAGCTGGCCACCCGACGAATCGAGGCACTGGAACTCGATCGTCGAACCGGGCGCCACCCGCTCAGTCGGGACAAAGGAATTGTCCCAGCCGAAATGATGATGGCGCCCGTGGATGGTGTAGTCGCAGTTATTGCACATCGGTCACATACACATAGTCGTAGTTGATCGGGATGTGGACAGGGTCGACATAGAGATTGTCGGCGCCGCCCATCCGGGGGGATTTCATGGTGAAGCGCTGCTCGTTGAAGACCGGCACCCAGGGCGCGTCTTCCATGATCTTGCCGTAGATAGCGCTCCACATCTTGGCACGTTCGGCTGATTTGGCCGGATCGACGATCGAGTCAGCCTCCGCCGCCTTGGCGTCGAGATCCTTGTTGCAGTACCACGACCAGTTCCAGCCGCCCGGAACCGCGCCGGCGCAGCCGAGGATCGGCCCGTAGAAGTTCGACGGATCGGGGAAATCGGCGATCCAGGCCATGCCGCCGGACCAGATCATCGGCGCGCCGGCCTTGTCGCCGCCGGCGGCGATGACGTTGGCCTGCGCGAGCGACTGGATGCCGGCCTTGATGCCGACCGCCGCCAGATCCTGCTGGATCGCCTGGGCGATGCGCGGGTTGGGATCGGTGTTCATAGCGAACAGCTGCGTTTCGAAACCATCGGGATGACCGGCCTCGGCAAGCAAAGCCTTGGCCTTGGCCACGTCATAGGGATAGCCCTTGAATTCCTTGTCGTAGCCGGGCATCGACGGCGGCAGCGGCTGATTGGCCGGCACCGCACGGTTGTTGATCAGCTGGACGATACGGTCCTTGTTGATCGCCATGTTGACCGCTTGCCGCACCTTCACATTGTCGAAAGGCGCCATGGTGGTGTTCATGGTGATGTAGCCGGTGTGCAACTGGCCGCCCTCGACGACGCGGGCCTTCTGCTCGGGATCGGCCATCACCTCCTGGAATTTGGCCGGCGGAATGCCGTCGCCGGGAATGTCGATCTCGCCCTTCTGCAGCCGCAGCAGCGCCACGATCGGCTCCTGCCCGATCTCGAAGGTGACCTTGTCGAGATGCGGCAGGCGCTTGTGCCAATAATCCGGGTTGCGCTCGAAGACGACGCGCTAGCCGAGCGTCCATTCGGCGAGCTTGAACGCCCCGGTGCCGACCGGATGCTTGCCGAAGTCCGCCCCGTATTTCTCGACCTCCTCCTTCGGCACGACATGCGAGAAGTTGATGGCCATGACATGCAGGAAGGTGGCATCGGGCCGGGTCAGTTCGAACTTGATCGTGTAGGGATCGACGACCGTGACGCCCGCCAGGCTTTCCGCCTTGCCGGCAGCGACTTCGTCATGGCCCTTGATCGAGCCGAAGAAGCCGGCGCCCGGGCTCTGCGTCTTCGGATTGGTGACGCGATCGAGCGAATATTTCATGTCTTCGGCGGTCATCTCGCGGCCATTGTGGAACTTCACCCCTTGGCGCAGCTTGAATGTGAAGGTCTTGCCGTCAGGCGCAATCTCGTAGCTCTCGGCGAGGTCGGGACGCAGATTGGTGGTGCCCGGCTCATAGTCCATCAGCCCGTCGAACAGGCTCTTGATCATCGACCAGTTCTGCCAGTCATAGCCGATGGCCGGATCGAGCGTGGCGACGTCGTCCTTGTAGGTGATGGTGATCGCGCCGCCCTGCCTGGCGTTCGGGTCGACGGCGTCCTCTGCGCGTACGCTTGTCATCCCGAGCATCAGCGCGAGCGCCGACACCGCAACGGTGGAGGTCAAGAATTTCTTCATCTCATGTTCCCTTTCTCTGGTTGTTACCGGTCTTTTTTGGGCTTTCATCTGAGCTTGATGCGCGGATCGATGAACGGTGCGACGGTGTCGGCCAGGAGATTGCCGAGCACGATGGCGCAGGCCGAAACCAGGGTGACACCCATGATGATCGGAATGTCGACGCGCTGGATGGCCTGCCAGGCAAGCTGGCCGATGCCGGGCCAGCCGAACACGCTTTCGACCACCACGATGCCGCCCATGAAGATGCCGATGTCGATGCCGATCATGGCGATGACCGGCAGGATGGCGTTGGGCAGTGCGTGGCGGAAAATGATGGCGCCGCGCGCAAGGCCCTTGGCGCGGGCGGTCCGCATATAGTCCTGGCGCAGCACGTCGATCATCGACGAGCGCATCATGCGGGCGTACCAGCCGGCGCCGAGGATCCCCATGGTCAGCGAGGGCAGCACCAAATGGCGCCAGGTGCCGTAGCCGCCGATCGGAAACCAGCCGAGCCGCACGGCGAATACATAAAGGAGCAGCAAGCCGACGACGAATTGCGGCGCCGAGACGCCGACAAAGGACGCGACCATCAGCGTCTGGTCGGTGGCGGTGCCGCGCCTGACGGCGGCAACAAGGCCCATCGTCAGGCCGATCGCCAGCTCGCAAAGGATGGCACCGACCATCAAAAGCAGGCTTGCCGGCAGCCGCGAGACGATGAGCTCCGTGACCTCGGAACGCTGGATATAGGAGCGTCCGAGATCGCCGCTGAGCAGGCTGGTCAGATAATGCCAGTACTGGATGATAAAGGGCTGATCGAGGCCGAGCTGCCGGCGGATGTTCTCGACCGTCTCGGGCGTGGCGCTGCGGCCCGCGATCTGGCGGACGGGATCGGCGGGCAGCAGGTAGAGCAGCGCAAAGGTGATCAGCGAGACGCCGAGCAGGATGAGCACGGACTGGATGACCCGGCGGCCGAGATAAGCGATCATGCCCGGCCCCTTTGCGTCGGATCGAGAATATCGCGCAGCGCATCGCCGATGAGGTTGAAGGCCAGCGCCAGCGCCAGGATCGCCGCACCCGGAAAGAAGACCAGCCAGGGTGCTGCCTGGAAATAGGTCTGGTTCTCGAAAATGATGTTGCCCCAAGATGCGGTCGGCGGCTGCACGCCGATGCCGAGATAGCTGAGCGTCGCTTCCAGGAGCACGGTGGTGGAGATGCCGAGCGTGCCCCAGACGATGATCGTCGGCAGCAGATGCGGCAGGATATGGCGAAACAGGATGCGTGGCGCGCTGGCACCGATCGTACGCTCGGCGTCGATGAACTCGCGCTCGGCGAGCGAGCTGGTCTCGGTGTAGATGACCCGCGCGGTCTGCACCCAGTTCACCAGTGCAATCACCATCGCGACGATCCACAGGCTCGGCTGGAGCACCGCCGCCAGGCAGATGGCGAGCAGCAGCGCCGGAAAGGCCATCATCAGATCGGTGAAGCGCATCAATGCGCTGCCGATCCAGCCGCGGAAATAGCCTGCGGTGACGCCAACCAGCGTGCCGATCAAAAGCGCCACGCCGTTAGCGACGATGCCGATGATCAGCGAGGTACGCGCGCCGAAAAGGATGCGGGTCAAGAGATCGCGGCCGAGCAGATCCGTGCCCAGCCAGAATTTGGTGTCTGGCGGCAACGGCGCACCTTCAAGCGTCAGTCCGTCGAACATCTGCTCGTTGGGATCATAGCCGGTCAACCACGGCGCCAGGACGGCGGCGGCCACAACGATGGCAACGATCACAAGGCCGAGCAGCGCCAGAGGTCGTTTTATCAGCCGCCGCCAGACGCCGGCGCGTGGCTTGACCGGCATGAGCCCGGTTGCGGGGAGATCAGGCGCGATGGGACTGGTCATCGCCGCCTTCTTCCGTCATCGCCACGATCCTGCGCGCGGCCTCCTCGACGCTGATCTGCCAGCTCATCGCCAGCGACCGGAGCTGCGCATAGGCGCGGCCGTCCTCGGCGCCTTTCGACAAGGCCTCCACCGCGCGCACGATGGTCTGGCGCTCCGCGACGCGCAGGCGAAGCGACGATATCTCGCTTGCCAAGAGCTTGCGCGCCTCGAAACTCTGCCGCGCGATCAACAGGGCGCTGTAGACGCCGGCGTTGCCGACCGGCTTCAGCAACTGGGCGTCGGCCTTGTGCGACAGCGCCCACTCGATGCGGCCTGGCGCTTCGGAGCCGATCAGCGCCACCAGCGGCATCGGCGCCTCACCTGGCGCCCATGGGAATTGTTCGTCGAAGCCGAGATCGGCATCGAAGAAGACGAAGTCCGCCGCCAGCGCCTTGGCCGGCAGTTCCGGCCAGCAGCCGACCGTCTCGAGCCCGATGGCCGACAATTGCCGCGTGATCGCCTGCACCGTCGGATGCGGACGATGCAGGACAAAGGCCCTGGCGCCGCCGAGATTCGGGATGCGCGGGACCTTGCTCACGAGACCACCCTCAAGCGTGAGCGGCCGAACGTCTCGGTCCGGTCATAGCGGGACAGATAGGGATCAGGCACGACGCCCTTTGTGAGTGTGACGGTCTTGAACGCGGTGCCTTCGATGCGCCCGATCTGCACCGGCAAGGTGGCGTGCTGGGTCTGCGGATCGATGGAGATGTCGCCGAGCGGGGTTCGAAACGAGGTTCCAGCAAAAGCCTGGGGAAGGTCCGGCCATTGTGCGCCGGGATTGCGGGCGAGAATTTCGGCAAGAGTCCGCACCGAGGCATAGGCCGCCGCCTCGAAGGACGAGGCAGGCATGATGGAGGGCGCGGAATCGCCCTGGCGATCCGCTGCCGAGACATCGTGAAAGTACGGCCCGACGGAAAGATGGCCATTGCCCGCGTCATTGAGCGCCGGCAACTCGCATTCGGTGAGATTGCACGACAGGATCGGGCAGCGCTCCGCCCTGAAATGCGGGTCGCGTTCGGCGAGTTCGGCATAGGCCGCGATGAATGCATAGGACGACGAGCCGATCAGGTTATTCAGGATGAAATCCGGCCGGGTCGCCTGGATCTCGGCGATCAGCCTCGAGACATCGGCCTCGCCGAGCGGCAGATAGCGCTCGCCCAAAACCTTGCCGCCGGCGTCGGCGATCAGGTCGCGGGCGACACGGTTGGTCTCCCAGCCCCAGATATAGTTGGAGCCAAGCAGGAAGCCGTTGGCGCCGAAGCGCGGCACGACATGGGCCAGCAGCGGGACGAGATGCTGGTTTGGGCAAGCGTGCATGTAGACGACATGCTCGTTCGCTTCGAAGCCCTCATAGGGACAGGCATACCAGAGCGTGCCGCCGGCGCGCTCGAGGATCGGAATGACCTCCTTGCGGCTCCATGACGTGATGCAGCCAATGATGTGGCGCGCGCCGCTGTTGGCGAGAATGTCGGCGCAGCCCGTCGCGTAGCCATCGATGTTGCCTTGCGGGTCGCGCTCCACCGTAACGAATTCGATCGGGATCGCCGGATCGGCGTTGACATCGGCGATGGCGGTCATCGCACCCGAACGGCAGGATTCGGACAGCAGCCGGTAGTTGCCCGAGCGCGAGTAAAGGATGCCGATTTCGATACGCCGTCCCAAGCAAATCCCCAAAAATAACAATGCCCCGCAGCCGCCGCCGCGGAAGGCGAGGCATACGAGGCATTTTTGCCGCCCGGCGGTCAGAGCCGGTATTTTCCCCCAATAGCGTATTCGGTACGGCGGGTCAGTCAAGCGGGAAAGTGAGGGCCGGGAAAGTGACCTGGTTGCGTCTGGTTGCGCGAGGGGCCTCGCCGAGAATTCGTCCTATCTCAGCGGTGGGCGCGTTTCTCGTCCGTCGCGGCCCGGTCGATCGCCAGCCCATCCGTCGACAGGGAGACACCAAATTTTTCGCCAGCGTCCTCGGGCGTGTAGTAACCCAAGGCGACATCCCTCAGCACCAGTTCCGGATCGCGCGCCAGGGGATCGCCATAGCCGCCGCCGCCCGGCGTGCCGACGCGCACGCGGTCGCCGGCTTTGAGGGCGATGTCCTGCTCCTTGGAGAGGTGCGGCGGCACATGTTCCTTGCCGTCACGGAACACGGTAACCGTGTTGACCGCGCCGTCCTTGCCGCCGAGCGCGCCCTGCGGGCCGAAACGGCCATGATCCATGACGAAGGAGGCGCGGGCATCGCCGCGCAGGATCTCGACCTCATACGCGAGCCCAAAACCGCCGCGATGCTTGCCGGCGCCGCCCGAGCCTTCGCGCAAGGCATAGTGGCGGTAGAGCACCGGAAAAGCCTGCTCCATGATTTCGACTGGCGGCGATTTTGAAATGCCGATGGTCGAGCAGCCATTGGTCAGGCCGTCATGATCGGCATTGCCGCCATAGCCGCCGCCGGAGATCTGGTACATGACGTAATCGCGACCGCGCGCCGGATCGTTGCCGCCGAGCGCGAAATTGCCGCTGGAGCCGGCAGGAGCCGCCGTCACTCTGTCCGGCAGCGCCTGCACCATTGCCGCGAACACCGCCTCAGCGATGCGCTGCGAAACCTCGGCCGCGCAGCCCGACACCGGGCGCGGATATTTGGCGTCGAGGAAGGTGCCTTCCGGCCGCTTGACGATCAGCGGCTCGAAGGCGCCGGCGCTGATCGGCACGTCAGGGAAAATATGGCGCATGGCGAGGTAGACCGAGGACAAGGTCGTTGCCAGAACGCTGTTCATCGGCCCGGCGCAAGGCTTTGACGAGCCGGAGAAATCGAAGCTGAGCGTGTCGCCGTGTTTCTCCACGGTCAGGGCTATGGTCAGCGGCTCGTTCACCACCCCGTCGGAATCGACGAAGGCCTTGGAATGGTAAACGCCGTCGGGAATGGCTGATATGTTGGCGCGCATTTGTTCGGCCGCGCGGCGGCGCAGTTCGGCGATCGCCTCGACCACTGTTTCGCTGCCGTAACGATCCAGGATTTCATTTAGTCGGTCCTGACCGATCAGCAGTGCCGCCGCCTGCGCACGGATGTCGCCGATGCGCTGGTCGGCAACCCTGATGTTAGAGCAGATGATGGCGTATATCTCCGGGTCGAGCACGCCCTTCTTGAACAGTTTCACCGGCGGCAGCCGCAGACCTTCCTGCTCGACCGCCGTTGCCGAGGCGGAAAAGCCGCCCGGCACCGAGCCGCCGATATCGGGCCAGTGGCCGGTGTTCGAGAGCCAGCAGAAAATCGTTCCGTCCCGGTAGACCGGCATGGCGAAGCGCACATCCATCAGATGCGTGCCGCCGAGATAGGGGTCGTTGACGATGTAGATGTCGCCGGGCTCGGGCTGCAGGCAGCGGCCGTCGGCGATCATTTCGATCACCGTTTTGGTCGAATACTGCATCACGCCGACGAACACCGGCAGACCTTGGCTGCCCTGCGCGATCAGCGACCCATCGACGGCCGAATAGATGCCGTCGGAGCGGTCGTTGGCCTCGGCGATGACGGGCGAAAAAGCGGCGCGCGAAAAGGTCAGGTCCATCTCGTCGCAGACCTGCTGCAGCGCCGCCTGGATGACCGAAAGCGTAATGGTGTCGAGTTTTGCCATCTCAGGCCTCACCGATGTCGATGATGATGTTGCCGTCGGCGTCCGAGCGCGCCCGGTCGCCGGGCTCGAGCACGGTGGTTGCGTCCATCTGTTCAAGGATCGCCGGCCCTTCGATGACCGCGTCGAGCGGCAGCTTCTCCCTGCTGTAGACCGGCGTGTCGTGCCAGCGCCCGCCATACCAGACCGGCCGGATTTCGCGCCGCGCTTCGGCCAGCGTTTTGGCGCGCCCTGCCGGGTCGATCAATCGCGACAGATCGATCGCCGGCCGCACGCCAGTCACCGAGGTATTGAGGTTGACCAGATTGGCGCGGATTTCCGGCAGCTCGACCTTGAAGCGGGCGAAATAGGCCTTTTCGAACAGTTGCTGCAATGTTTCACGTGTCACCGCGGACGAAGGCAGCGGCACGTTGATGATGTGGGTCTGGCCAACGAACTGCATGTCGGCGGAATGGGTGACGCGGATCGTCTCCGGCTTCACCGCTTCCTTGCCGATCAGCTCCTCGCCTTCGTTTCGGTGCCGTTCCAATACGGCGTGAAGTTGGGCTGCACCGAGCCCTGCGACCGGCTGGTTGACCGTGTTGACGAAATCGTGCCTGAGATCGGCGACGACGCAACCGAGCGCATTGGTGATGCCCGGGCGCGCCGGCACCAGCACTTTGGGCAGGCCGAGCTCGCGCGCTAGCGCCGTCGCATGCAGCGGCCCGGCGCCGCCGAAGGCGAACAGCGCGAAATCGCGCGGGTCGTGGCCGCGCGACACCGAGACCATGCGGATGGCGCCGGCCATCTTGATGTTGCCCAGCCTGACCACCGCGCCCGCTGCCTCGACACCGGACAGGCCGGTGAGGCGGCCGATCCTGTCCTCGAATATGCCGGTGACGTATTCGACGGTGACCGGATTTTCGACCGCAAGCAGCTTTTTCGGCGCCAGCCGGCCGAGCACCAGATTGGCATCGGTGATGGTCGGCTCGCTGCCGCCGCGCCCGTAGCAGATCGGGCCGGGATTGGCGCCGGCGCTTTCCGGGCCGATCTGGATCAGGCCGGCCGCATCGACGCGGGCTATCGAGCCGCCGCCGGCGCCGACCGTGTGCACCGCCACCATCGGCACATGGATCGGCATCGCGTATTCGATCTCGATCTCGTTCGACACCGCCGGTTCGGCATTGCGGATCAGCGCCACGTCGGTCGAGGTGCCGCCCATGTCGTAGGTGACCAGGTTTTCAAAGCCGGCGCGTTTTCCCGTATAGGCGGCGGCGATGACGCCGGAGGCCGGACCCGACATGACGGTCTTGGCCGATTCACGTGTGACAAAGCGGGCCGAGATCATGCCGCCATTGCCGTTCATGATCAGGAAGTCGCGAGCGTAGCCTTGCGACCCCAATTCCCTACGCAGCCGTTCGACATAGCGCTCGAGGATCGGCTGCACCGAGGCATTGACCGAAGCGGTGACGCCGCGCTCGAATTCGCGTGCTTCCGACAGCAGCGCATGGCCCGTCGTGATGTAGCCGTTCGGCCAGAGCTCGGACGCGATTTCGGCCGCGCGCCGCTCGTGCGCCGGATTGGCGTAAGAGTGCAGGAAATGGATGACGAGGGATTCGCAGCCAGCCTCGATCAATTCTGAAACGGCCGCGCGCATCTCGGCTTCGTCGAGCGGGATGCGCACTGCGCCCGAGGCTTCGACGCGCTCCGACACTTCGAGCCGCAGATTGCGCGGAATGATCGGGACGAAGCTGCCTGTCATGCCATAGGGCTGCGGCCGCGTTCGCCGGCCTAGCTCGATGACGTCGCGAAAGCCGCGCGTGGTGATCATGCCGGTCTTGGCCAGCCGGCGTTCGAGGACCGCGTTGGTGGTGGTGGTCGTGCCGTGCACGATGAGGTCGATGCCGCGGATGGGGAAGCCGGTGGCGCCGAGCGCCGAAACGACGCCGAAGGCCTGGTTGTCGACCGTGGTCGGGGTCTTGGCGATGTGGACCCGGCCGCCGTCCCGGCCGTCGATCAGAAGCAGGTCGGTAAAGGTTCCGCCGACATCGATGCCGGCGACGACGCTGCCCAGGGAATCCAGCGTCTGCGCCGAAAAATTCTCTTTCATTGTCGAAACCCGAAATATCAGGACTACTGATATGTGTCAGTTTGGAAAGGTGTTTCACGCTGGCGTCTTGACGCAAATATCATTTGTATACTAATAAATTCGGGACACAAGAGCTTACCGCTTCGCAGTGTGCAAACGGCACGCCGGGACCTGATCGGTTCGGGCGCGCAAGAGAAGGTTTGGCGTCAGCGCCCTCGGGTTGGCCAGAAGGTTAGGTTTGATGAACACCACATCCGCGCTCAACACCGCCGGCGCCCGGCCGCTGCAGTTCCCAATTCCGGCCAATGTCTATGCCGAAACCGTCGTCTCGGTGAAGCACTATACCGACCGGCTGTTTTCGTTCCGCATCACCCGGCCGCAGTCGCTGCGCTTCCGCTCCGGCGAATTCGTCATGATCGGCCTGCCCAACGCCGAAAAGCCGGTGTTCCGCGCCTATTCGATCGCCAGCCCTGCCTGGGACGACGAACTGGAATTCTTCTCGATCAAGGTGCCGGACGGCCCGCTGACCTCGCAACTGCAGAAGATCCAGATCGGCGACACCGTCATCATGCGGCAGAAGTCGACCGGCACGCTGGTGGTCGACGCGCTGACCCCGGCCAAGCGCCTGTTCATGATCTCGACAGGCACCGGCATCGCGCCCTTCGCCAGCCTGCTGCGCGATCCAGACACCTATGAAAAATTCGAGCAGGTGATCCTGACCCACACCTGCCGCGACAATGCCGAACTCACCTACGGCCAGGAGCTGGTGGCAGAGCTGGAGAACGATCCGCTGATCGGCGAGCTGACCGGCGGCCGCGTCACGCTCTACAATTCGACGACGCGCGAAACTTCCGAGCGCATGGGCCGCATCACCGCGCTGATCGGCTCGGGCAAATTCTATGCCGATCTCGGCATCGACAAGCTCGACCCTGAGACCGACCGCATCATGATCTGCGGGTCGATACATATGCTGAAGGACGTCAAGGAACTGGCCGAAAGCCTCGGCTTCCAGGAAGGCTCGCTGCATCATCCGGCGAGCTTCGTCGTCGAGCGCGCCTTCGTCGGCTGAGACGGCGGGGCGCTTCGGCGCCGGCCTCAAGCGGGTTTGACCATACGGTCAAAAATCTGCTGCTTTCGCGGCCTTTTTCAACTATGACCGCTTGAAGGACTCGTGAAGCGCTGCTTCGCGGGCTATTCTCGGTGGACGTCGCTGAACAAAGGGGCAGGAGATGAGCAGCACAATCCGCGAGGCCGATCTCGGTGCCGACAGATTGGGCGCGTCCAAGGTCACGCCGCTGCCGGCGCGCACCGCCGCCAACGCGCCGGTGTCGCAAGCGCACGGCATTGGCCGCAATCCCGGCATGAAACTCGATCTCGGCTTCATGGAATCGATGCGCAGCGTCAACCGCTCGGCGCTGGAACGGCGTGTCGCCAGCCTGACCAAACGACGCTCGATCAAGGCCGACAACCAGGCGGCCTGGTTGCTGCGCGCCGTCGCCTGCATGGACCTGACCACGCTGAATTCGAACGACACCGACGAGCGCGTCCGCCGGCTCTGCGCCAAGGCGGTCAATCCGTTCCGCCGCGACATCGTCGAAGGCCTCGGCATTGCAGGTGAAAGGATCCGCCCGGCGGCGGTCTGCGTCTATCATCCCTTCGTCGCCACCGCCGTCGATGCGCTGCGCGGCAGCGGCATCCATGTCGCCGCCGTATCCACCGCTTTCCCGCACGGCCTCACCCCGCTTTCGATGCGCCTGCAGGAGATCGAAGCCTCGGTCAGCGACGGCGCCGACGAGATCGACGTGGTCATTCCGCGCGGGCTGGTCTTCGGGGCGAAATGGCAGGAACTCTATAACGAGATCGTCTCGATGCGGGCCGCCTGCGGCGAGGCGCATCTCAAGGTCATCCTCGGCACCGGCGACCTCGCCACGCTGCGCAATGTCATGCTGGCGTCGATGGTGGCGATGATGGCGGGCGCCGACTTCATCAAGACCTCGACCGGCAAGGAAAGCGTCAACGCGACGCTGCCGGTCGGCCTTGCCATGGTGCGCGCCATCCGCGCCTATTTCGAGGAAACCGGCTACCTCATCGGCTTCAAGCCTGCCGGCGGCATTTCCACGGCAAAAGCCTCGCTCGACTGGCTGGTGCTGATGAAGGAAGAGCTTGGCCGGCGATGGCTGGAGCCAGACCTGTTCCGCTTCGGTGCGTCGAGCCTTTTGACCGACATCGAGCGCCAGCTCGAACACCATCTGACCGGCCATTATTCGGCCAATCATCGCCACGCGATGGCGTAGCGCCCCACCCTCCCCTTGTGTGGAGGGTCGCCGCGAAGCGGCGGGGTGGGGTCAAAGGAATCAGGTCAGCCCGTGCAATGAACCAAGCCATCAGCCATTTACCCCCACCCCGATCGGCTTTGCCGATCGACCCTCCCCACAAGGGGGAGGGTAAAGGAGGCGCTCCATGAACATTCTCGAACGCTATCACGCCATGGACTACGGCCCGGCGCCGGAAGCCCGCAACGAGGCCGACGCGTGGCTCGCCGCGCGCGATTTTTCCAAAGCGCTGTTCATCGGCGGCGACTGGAAGGCAGCCAGCGGCGGCAACACCTTCGACACCAGCGATCCCGCCTCCGGCAAATTGCTGGCCAAGGTCTCGGATGCCGGTGCTGCCGATATCGATGCGGCGGTTTCGGCCGCCACAAAAGCGCTGCCTAGATGGAGCGCCAGTTCCGGCTACAGCCGAGCCAAAGCGCTCTACGCGATCGGCCGCGCTATGCAGCGCCACCAGCGGCTGTTCGCGGTGCTGGAATCGATCGACAACGGCAAGCCGATCCGCGAAAGCCGCGACATCGACGTGCCGCTGGCTATCCGCCATTTCATCCATCATGCCGGTTGGGCGCAGGCGCTTTACAAGGATTTTCCGGATCAGAAGGGCGTCGGTGTCGTCGGCCAGATCATCCCTTGGAACTTCCCGCTCTTGATG
>NZ_RZSU01000250.1:0-661 GCF_003997585.1 Mesorhizobium sp. M5C.F.Cr.IN.023.01.1.1
CCAGAACCTTTTCCCGGACACCATGCGAGGTCTTCCCCGACAGCCAGATCGCCCGCCGCGCCATGCCGGCCTCGAGGCGGATGAGCGCGCGCGTCGTGTAGCGCGCCGGCATCCTCTCTCCGGTCGCGAAGTCGACGCTTTCGCGCTCGATGCGAAGCAGTTTCGGGCTCTCAAGGATGCGCACCATCAGATTCCGGAAGGCGCCGGCATCGTCGACATAGCGGTGCAGCACCTTGGCGATATCGCGCTCGCTAAAGACGCTCTTTTCCGAAGAGACTAGGTCGAGCACGATCGCCGGCTTGCGCATGATGCGTTTGCGGTTCTCGGCCCTGCGCTCCTCGAACAGCTCGATGCGTTCGAGCCTCGGAGACCAGCCCGCCTTCTCTCCCTTCCGGTCGATCGCCTTCGTCGCAACGCCGATATGCGTTGTCGGCACCAGGTCGATGCCACGCTCGGCATAGGAGCGCCCGTCGATGCGCATTTCCAAGCCTGCAAGCGCCAGATGCTGGTTCTGCAGATCGAGCCAGCCATTGCGCTGCCCGAGGAACTCTTCCCTTTCGCCGGACCAAAGCCGGTAGACGATCTTGCCGGCCTTGTCGCGCAAGACCTTGCCGTCTTTTCCGATGACGGCGACCTTTTTGGGCCCGAACCCGTTCTCTGT
>NZ_RZSU01000251.1:0-632 GCF_003997585.1 Mesorhizobium sp. M5C.F.Cr.IN.023.01.1.1
CGCCGCCTCTATGTGGAAAGAGATGCGCGAAGGCCGCTCCGCCATCGGCCCGCTCGCCAATTCCGAGCTTCATGACCTGGAGGGCATGACCGGCGCTGAGATCAAGGCGCTGCCCGAGCACGACATCGATCGCAAGCAGCTCGTCTCCATGGCCCGCTTCAGCTTGCTCGCCGTGCTTGCGGCGCGCGAAGCCATGCGGCAGGCCGGACTTTCCTGCGACGAAGGGAATGCCCATCGCTTCGGCGCTACAGTGGGCGTCGGCGGCTTGGGCTGGGATGTAATGGAGGAAACTTACCGGGCCCTCCTTTTGGACGGCGCGAGGCGAGTTGGCATCCTCGCTGTACCCAAAACGATGCCAAGCGCCGCCGCCGGCCAGGTGAGCTTGCGCCTCGGCTTGCGCGGGCCGGTGTTCGGGGTGACCTCCGCATGTGCCTCGGCCAACCATGCGATCGCCTCGGCGGTGGATCAGATCAAGCTGGGCCGGGCCGACGTAATGGTTTCCGGAGGCAGCGACGCACCCTTCGCATGGGGCGTGCTGAAAGCATGGGAAGCAATGCGCGTGCTTTCACCCGATACCTGCCGGCCCTTCTCCGCCGATAGGAAGGGCCTGGTGCTGGGCGAGGGTGCTGGCA
>NZ_RZSU01000252.1:0-616 GCF_003997585.1 Mesorhizobium sp. M5C.F.Cr.IN.023.01.1.1
CGATGGCGACACAGACCAGGCCAAGAGTGAAGAAGGCCAAGTCCCATGCCAACCAATTGGCGTCGTTCTCCTTGATGTGATGCAGCCCCAAAATCCAGTGGTTCAGAACAGCATCGAGCAGGTGCCATGCGCCAAAGCCGATGAATAGTGTTGACGCAAAGCGGCGACCTGAGTCTAGAGAGTCGAACTGCTCACGGGTGCGCCAAAGTAGCCACAGTCCCACGGCCCCGATGGCGTACATGACAGCATGGAAAAGCCCGTCGGTCAGGATGCGGAACCGCAAATCCTGAAATATAGCCCCATCAAGCGAACTCAGGAAGCTATGCCATTGCAATATCTGATGGAGCAGGATGCCATCAAAGAAACCCGCAAGGGCGAGACCTATACAACAGCCTGCAAACCAATAGGACCGGGTAAAGGATGCCCCCCTATCGTTTTCGACGTCCGTCATGTCTCGCCTCCCGTTCTCATTCAAGAAGCTCATTTGCGGGCCCTCAAACCGATGGACGACCAGTTCGTTGGTGGACACAAGCTCAATCCTCCCAGAAATCCTGCAGCGATGCGTGCCTTAGGTCTTCCTCGCCCCTGAGGTGTTTCACACGGGCTTTGATCCCTG
>NZ_RZSU01000253.1:0-613 GCF_003997585.1 Mesorhizobium sp. M5C.F.Cr.IN.023.01.1.1
ACCGCCGCCGCCGTTGATGACGTTGGCGCCGGCATTGCCCTGGATGGTTTGGGCCAACTCGTTGCCGGTCAGGTTGATTGCCGTGGTGCCGGCGTCCTTCGTGGTGCCAAGGACTTCAATCGACGATCCGGCTGAGAGCGCATAACTCACAGAGGTCCACACCCTGTCTTGACCTTGGCCAGAGGACTCGGTCACCTTGTCGCCGGCACTGTCGACATAGTATTCGTCGTTGCCGCCAAGGCCGACCATCGTGTCGGCGCCGGCGGTTCCGTTTAGAGTGTTGGCGCCGGCATTTCCCTCGATGGTCTGGGCGGGGTCGTCGGATGGAGGCGTGCCAGAATCGCTAACTGGAGGCGTGTCAGAATCGCTGACTGGAGGCGTGCCAGAATCGCTGACTGGAGGCGTATCAGAATCGCTAACTGGAGGCGTGGCAGGATCGCTAACTGGAGGTGTGGCCGGGGCCTCATCCTGAAGATTGTGTTCCCGGAAGACGGCTTGCAGTTCCGGCGAGCTTTCAAGCGCGACGTCGCCTTCCTGCGAACCCCAGGCATAGGCAAAGTCGAATTCGGGCGACGGAACCAGTTCGTCCCAGTGGTCCATCATCGTCTGCAGC
>NZ_RZSU01000254.1:0-605 GCF_003997585.1 Mesorhizobium sp. M5C.F.Cr.IN.023.01.1.1
CCCCCTCGAACTGACGGCCCGTTCACTAGCTTGCGCCATTGCAACTGGTAACTCAGTGGTAGTGAAGTCCCCCGAACTGGCTCCTTTATCAGGCATAGAACTTGCTCGCGCCTGTGAGACCGCGGGCTTGCCTGCCGGAGCCGTAAACGTGCTCACTGGGTACGGCCAGACGGCAGGCCAGGCGCTGATCGATCATCCCGATGTGCGCCACATCGTCTTTACGGGCTCCATGGCAACCGGGCGAACCGTCCTCAAGGCTGCAGCGGAGCGCATCGTACCCTGCATCATGGAGCTGGGCGGCAAATCGGCCGCTGTCGTTTATTCCGATGCCGATCTCGATTCCGTCGTGGAAGCGGTGCGTATCGGAACCTATCTAAATGCTGGCCAGAATTGCAACAACCTAACAAGATTGCTTGTAGAGCGTTCAATCGCTGATGAAACGTTAGAAAGAGTGAAGGCTTGCGTCGAAGGACTCTCAATTGGACCAGGACGCGAAAACTGCGACATCACCCCGTTGATCTCTCAAAGGCAGCGAGAGGGGGTCGAGAGCGCCTGCCGGATGGCCCTGTCGCAAGGGGCACGGCTTGTGGCCGGCGGAACTGCAC
>NZ_RZSU01000255.1:0-593 GCF_003997585.1 Mesorhizobium sp. M5C.F.Cr.IN.023.01.1.1
CTAAACCCGTTCCGGAGCCATGGCTGACCAGTGTCCGCTCTCGATCAATGTCCTGACGACCCTGGGGATCAGGTTGCGGATGGCAGAGACGGCTGGAGAGCGCTCATCTTTCGGGTTAACGGCAAGGACAACGGACCGGGTGATCACCGGATCAATGATCTTCACTGTCCGGACGCGGCCTTGAGACGCCTCTTTCTGAATGGCCGACGGCGTAAGGATAGAATAGGCCTTTCCTTCCATGACCATATTGATGATCGTTGAAAGGGAGTCGACTTCGAATCTTACGTCGAGCACACAACCGTGTTGCGCAACGACATCAGCCACCGAACGCCTAACGTTGTTATTGCGCATCGGAACCGCCAGGGGAAACGCGTGCAGGTCGGCAAGCCGTATCGAATCTTCGAAGGGCGGTTCACCCGGCGGCACCACCAGGTAAAACTCTTCGCGGGCCAGCACCGTCATTTTCCCCACGCTCTCGGCAGTGCGATACAGGACTGCCAGATTGAAGCGGCCAGCAGCCATCCACTCCTCCAGCGGTCCCGTCATGCCCTCGATCATCTTAAGCGAGATCCTCGGAAGTTCGCTTCTTACTG
>NZ_RZSU01000256.1:0-551 GCF_003997585.1 Mesorhizobium sp. M5C.F.Cr.IN.023.01.1.1
GTGATGTCGAGGTCGCAAGCGGGATCTGGCTCGCGATAGTTGGCGGTCGGCGGCACGACGTCCTCTTGGATTGCCATCACGCAGGCGATCATTTCAAGCGCGCTCGCTGCGCCGAGGCAATGCGCGTGCGTGGACTTGGTGGAAGAGATGGACATCGAATAAGCGTGGTTTCCAAACACACGCTTGATCGCCGCCGTTTCAGTCTGATCATTGCTCTTGGTACCGGTGCCGTGCGCGTTGAGGTAGTCGACGTCCTCGGCATTCAGCCCGGCATCGGCAAGGCAGGCGCGCATCGCCGACGCTGGCCCCTCGACAGATGGCGCGGCGATGTGGAAGGCATCGGCGGAAAGGCCGACGCCGGCGATCTCGGCAAGGATTGTGGCACCACGCGCCCTGGCATGCTCGTAGCTTTCCAGCACGGCCATGCCAGCACCCTCGCCCAGCACCAGGCCCTTCCTATCGGCGGAGAAGGGCCGGCAGGTATCGGGTGAAAGCACGCGCATTGCTTCCCATGCTTTCAGCACGCCCCATGCGAAGGGTGCGTCGCTGCC
>NZ_RZSU01000257.1:0-536 GCF_003997585.1 Mesorhizobium sp. M5C.F.Cr.IN.023.01.1.1
CTACCCGCTCCTGACGGCCAGCATCGCTGGCGTGATCGTGCATTTGATCCTGGCCATCGCCTATGGGATCGTGTTCGGGGAGATTGCCGCAATGCTGCGAGGGCGAGCAGCCTTCATTGGTCTCGGCAGCGTCTTTGGCCTCGCCTTGTGGCTCGTCAATTTCTATGTGATCGCGCCGATCGCATTCCCCTGGTTTCTGCAAGCAAGCCCGGTCGTGCAGTTCATTGCCCACACATTCTTCTTCGGTACCGTCCTCGGCTGGTACCTGTGGAAATCGCACGAGAGAAGCGGGCTCGAAGGACCGGCGGTTTAGCCTTGCCAATACCAACTTGGCGCCGTCAGATTGAATTTCGCGGAAAGACAGCGGTGGTCACCGGCGCTTCTGCCGGTGTCGGACGCGCTGTTGCCCTGCGCCTCGCACGAGAGGGCGCGAAGGTCGCTCTGATCGCGCGCGACAAACCTGCTCTCAGCCAATTGAAGGCGGAAATCGAAGGCAAGGGCGGCGAGGCACTCGCCATAGCCGCCGATGTTTCTGA
>NZ_RZSU01000258.1:0-525 GCF_003997585.1 Mesorhizobium sp. M5C.F.Cr.IN.023.01.1.1
CGCTCAAGCACGCCGGCAGCCCGTGGGAAATGGGCCTTGCCGAGACGCACCAGACGCTGGTGCTCAACGGCCTCAGGTCGCGCGTCGCGCTGCAGGTCGATGGCGGCCTGCGCACCGGCCGCGACGTTGTCATCGGCGCGCTGCTTGGCGCCGACGAATTCGGCTTCTCGACCGCGCCGCTGATCGCGGCCGGCTGCATCATGATGCGCAAGTGCCATCTCAACACCTGCCCGGTCGGCGTCGCGACGCAGGATCCGGTGTTGCGCAAGCGCTTCAAGGGCACGCCGGAACACGTCATCAACTTCTTCTTCTATGTGGCGGAAGAGGTCCGGGCGCTGCTCGCCGAGATGGGCTACACCCATCTCGACCAGATCATCGGCGACACCGAACTCCTGGAGAAGCGGGCGCTGATCCAGCACTGGAAGGCGCGCGGGCTCGATTTCAGCAAGATGTTCTTCAAGCCGGATGCCCCGCATGAGGCGGTGCACTGGACCGAGCGGCAGAAGCATCCGATCGACGACGTGC
>NZ_RZSU01000259.1:0-525 GCF_003997585.1 Mesorhizobium sp. M5C.F.Cr.IN.023.01.1.1
CGCTCAAGCACGCCGGCAGCCCGTGGGAAATGGGCCTTGCCGAGACGCACCAGACGCTGGTGCTCAACGGCCTCAGGTCGCGCGTCGCGCTGCAGGTCGATGGCGGCCTGCGCACCGGCCGCGACGTCGTCATTGGCGCGCTGCTTGGCGCCGATGAATTCGGCTTCTCGACCGCGCCGCTGATCGCGGCCGGCTGCATCATGATGCGCAAGTGCCATCTCAACACCTGCCCGGTTGGCGTCGCGACGCAGGATCCGGTCTTGCGCAAGCGCTTCAAGGGTACGCCGGAACATGTCATCAACTTCTTCTTCTATGTGGCTGAAGAGGTCCGGGCGTTGCTCGCCGAGATGGGTTACACCCATCTCGACCAGATCATCGGCGACACCGATCTCTTGGAAAAGCGGGCGCTGATCCAGCACTGGAAGGCGCGCGGGCTCGATTTCAGCAAGATGTTCTTCAAGCCGGCTGCCCCGCATGAGGCGGTGCACTGGACTGAGCGGCAGAAGCATCCGATCGACGACGTGC
>NZ_RZSU01000025.1:0-77824 GCF_003997585.1 Mesorhizobium sp. M5C.F.Cr.IN.023.01.1.1
TTTCACGGTGGAGAGCGCGAACGATCTTGCGGTCCTGCTGCGCGCCGGCGCACTGCCTGCCGACCTCACCATCGTCGAGGAACGCACTGTCGGTCCGAGCCTCGGTAGCGATTCGATCGAGGCGGGCCAGTTCGCGTCAATCATCGCCGGGTTCCTGGTCGTCGGCTTCATGCTGTTCGCCTATGGGCGACTGGGACTGATCGCGAACATCGCGCTCCTGGCCAACGTCGCATTGATCATCGCCGTCCTGTCCGTTCTCGGCGCGACGCTGACGCTGCCTGGCATCGCCGGCATCGTGCTGACGATGGGCATGGCGGTCGATTCCAACGTCATCATCTTCGAGCGCGTCCGCGAAGAGAACCGCCAGGGGCGCTCGATCGTGCAGTCGATGGATTCCGGGTTCAGACAGGCGCTGGCGACCGTCGTCGACGCCAATGTAACGACGCTGATTGCCGCCGTCATCCTGTTCTTCCTCGGCTCAGGACCGATCAAGGGGTTTGCCGTCACCCTCGCCATCGGTATTGTCACCACTGTGTTCACGGCGTTCACGCTGACGCGCTGGCTGGTCGCATTCTGGCTTCGCCGACAGCGGCCGAAAGCGATGCCCAATGGTGTGGTGCGCCTAGTGCCGGACGACACGCGTGTGCCGTTCATGGCGTTCCGAAAGTACGCTTTCACATTATCCTTGCTATTGTCGATCGCTTCGGCTGCGCTGTTCTTCACGGTCGGCATGAACTACGGCATCGATTTCCGCGGCGGTTCGAGCATCGAGGTACAGGCGAAGGGCCAACAGGCCGACATCGGCGATATCCGTGAGCGGCTGACGGGTCTCGAACTGGGTGACGTGCAGGTGCAGGAGTTCGGGTCGACCCGGGATGTGCTGATCCGCATCGGCACCCAGGGAGGCGGTGATATTGCCGAACAGTCCGCGGTTGCGAAAGTGAGAAGCGCGCTCGAAACCGACTACGAGTTCCGCCGCATCGAGGTTGTCGGTCCGACGGTGTCCTCCGAACTCGCGTTCAACGGCACAATGGGCGTGCTCGCCTCGCTGCTGGCGATGCTCGTCTACATCTGGATCAGGTTCGAGTGGCAGTTCGGGCTCGGCGCCATCATTTCGACGTTGCACGACGTGATCCTGATGGTCGGCTTCTACGTCGTCGCGGGCATAGAGTTCAATTTGACCTCTATAGCCGCGATCCTGACCATTGTCGGCTATTCCATCAACGATACAGTTGTTGTCTATGATCGGGTTCGTGAGAATCTGCGCCGCTACAAAAGGATGCCGATTGCCGAGCTGCTCGACCTGTCGATGAACCAGACGCTGGCGCGAACGGTCATGACCGGCGTGACCACGTTGTTTGCGCTGGCGGCGCTTTCGATCTGGGGCGGCGAGGTCATCCAGTCCTTCACGGTCGCGATGATCTTCGGCATCCTCGTCGGGACCTATTCCTCCATCTTCGTCGCCGGGCCGCTCCTGATCCTGTTCAAGCTCCGGCCGGGCGCTCTCAGTCCAGAGGAAGCCGCCGCGGCGAAAGAGCCGCCGGCGCACCAGGCCTTTTGAACCAACGATCGACGCCATTTTTTTGGCTCGCTGCAGCACTTTGATCCGGCTAGAGCGGTTCATCGTTTCACAGAAACGCCGAACCGCTCTATCTCCTTGTTTTGCGCAATTCCGGACGGAAAACCGTTCACACTTTTCCTGGAATTGCTCTAGACCGTCTCTCGCATCACGACAGCGACGACTACCCCTGAGAGAAACGTCAGCGCGGCGATCGATGTGATCGCCCATGACAGCCCGAAGCTGTCGGCGATGAGGCCGGCGGAGAGCGCACCGATCGCGTAGCCGAGATCCCGCCAGAACCGGTAGACGCTGAGCGAGCGGGCGCGCCAGGTCGGATGCGAGGCATCGGAGACGGCTGCGATCAAGCTCGGGTAGACCATCGCTGTGCCGAGGCCGAGCAGAAGGCTGCCGACGATCCACCACTCGAACTGGCGCGTCGCCGCGGTGAGAAACAGACCGGCGGCCTGAACCCACATGCCGGCTACGATCAGGCCTTTGCGCCCCCAGCGATCGCTCAAGGGACCCGTGACGATCTGCAGGACACCCCATGTCGCGGGATAGATCGCCTTGAGGATGCCGATGCGCTCGACGCCGAGGCCGAAGGAAGCGAAGAACAATGGGAAGATGCCCCAGCTCATGCCGTCGTTGAGATTGTTGACCAGGCCGGCCTGGGAGGCGGCGAACAGGTTGCGATCCCCGAAGGAAGTGAGCGAGAAGACCTGCCGGAAGCTGATCGGCGCGGCCTGCTGCGCGTGGGATGAAGCCTCCAGCCGAACATGGTCGCGCGTGTCGCGCACGAGCAGGATCGACAGTGCGGCACCGACGCCCGCATAGCCGATGCCGAGATAGATCGGCACTGGCCGAAGTCCGTATTGCGCGGCGAGATAGCCGGTCAGCAACGCCGTCACCCCGACGGCGAGATAGCCGGCGAACTCGTTGAGGCCGACGGCAAGGCCGCGCGATTTCGGCCCGACGAGATCGACTTTCATGATCACGGTCATCGACCAGGCGAGCCCCTGGTTGATGCCGAGCAATGCGTTGGCCGCAATCACCCATTCCCAGGTCGGCGCCCAGATGATCATGAACGGCACCGGCAGGCCGACCAGCCATCCCAAAACGAGTACGCGCTTGCGGCCCCACGCGTCGGCAAGCTGGCCCGAGACCAGATTGGCGAGGGCCTTGACGACGCCGAAGCTGACGATGAAGGAGACGATGAGCGTCGTCGATGTGACGTGGAACTCCTCCGACCCGATCAGCGGCACCACCGTCCGTTCTATCCCGACCATGCCGCCGACAAAGGCATTGATCACGACGAGCAGCGCGAATTGCGGCCAGTTCTCCCTGAGGCCGAGCCTGACGGATGAACCCGTCTTGCCTGGAACCGATGCCGCTTTCTCCATGGGTCAGGCCGCCGCCGCAGCCAAGCCGGAATTGGCGTCCCGAAGTGCCGCGGCCTCGGGCGGTACCGGCGGAATCTCGGCGAGCATGAAGCGGATGAACGCGGCTTCGTCCTCGATCAGGAGGGCCTCGTTGTGGCAACCGAACGGATAGGAGACGCCGACTGGATCGCCGTGGAGGAATTGGCGAAGGATCATGGTCTTGCGCGCCTCGCTACGAAGGGCTAGAAACATTCAATCATTCCGCTGAATGTTCCACTGAGGAGAAGCCGTGTCAAGCACCGGACCGAAACAGGCGATCTACGCAGGCCTTGCCGAAGTGGCTCAGGCGCTCGGCCATCCGCATCGGCTCGAGCTGCTGGAGCATCTGGCGCAAGGGGTACGCAGCGTCGAGGACCTCTCCGCGCGAGCCCATCTCAGTTTCGCCAACACGTCGCGCCACCTGCAGATCCTGCGGCGGGCGCGCCTCGTCGAGACGGAGCGCCGCGGCAAGCACGTGCTCTATAGTCTTGCTGGCGATGCCGAGGTGGTGGCGCTGATCAAGGCGCTCGGCCGGGTCGGCGAGCGAAACGTGGCCGAAATCGGCCGCGTCATGGTCGACTATTTCTGGGCTCGCGATGCGATGGAACCGGTGTCGCGAGACGACCTCGTCTCGAGGCTGCATGACGGCATGGTCACGGTTCTCGACGTGCGGCCAGAGGACGAGTTTGCGGTCGGACATCTTCCAGGCGCCCTCAACATCCCGCTGGCCGAGCTGGAGCGTCGCTTGGGCGAGCTATCGGCGGATCGGGAAGTGATCGCCTATTGCCGCGGCCCTTATTGCGTTCTGTCGTTCGAAGCGGTCGCCGCCTTGCGGGAGCGGGACTACCTCGTCCGTCGGCTCGAGGACGGCTATCCCGAATGGAAGGCCGCCGGCCTGCCGGTCGAAACGGCAGCCTGAAACAGAACGCGCGAAGCTGCCATAGCGTTGGGAGATTGCAACGTTGGTCTGGCGTGGACCCTCAGCGGCGGGTCAGCGGGCCAGCGCGGCCGCCTGCTCCAGGCTGATACCCCGGGCGAGCGGGTCAGCGTGCCGGTGCGCGAGCCGCCATTCGGATCCTTCGCGGCGATAGACCAAAGTGACGCGCAGCGGCCAGTCCTGGGCCGGCAGACCGCCGACTTCGCCGCGGCCGCGCTCGATCACCGCGAGGACCACCATGTCGGCCGCGGCATAGGCTTGGACCAGCTCTTGTTCCAGCGTGCCGTTCTTGAAGAAACGCCCCATTGCCTCCCAGTGTTCGCTCGTCATCTCCACGCCGCGTGTCGGCTTTCCGCCGAAAGGCGACATAAGCGTGAAGTCATCGGTGAGCGCAATCAACGCACGGTATCGGGCGATGTCGCCGCGCATCAGCGCCGCGTTGGCTTTGGCCGTCTGCCTGATGAGCATGGCAATTTCCTCGTCAGGGATGGAGACCTGATGGGCAACGGCAGAGTCGCTTGTAGCTTTCGTGATCCCAAGCGACGCGAGACCGGCGCCCGCTGCAGCGAGTGCTGAACGTCGTGAAACTGGCATGAGAAATTTCTCCTATGTTTGTACCGATCCGCAGGCGCAGCCCCTGGCATCGGTCGAGCCGATGCAATCTCACATCTTTCACCGCCGGCATTTTCCGTCAGGGCTTCAAAAGACTGTGCAGCGGCTGGAAGGACAGCTTCGGGCGGATGCCGTCCGGCAGATTCCGCGCGATATGAGCAGCGAAGAAGCGGGGCGCCTCTTCCTCCGAGTTCCACACCTCGACGATCCGCCAGCCGGCTGCCACCGGGTGCGACATGTGCATGATGAAGCCCGGCACCTGCCTCGAAGCGTCGCCCACGAGGGCGAGCATACCATCATACCCTTGCGGCGACTGTCCGCCGACCTCGGAAATCATCATCACCGACATGGCTGTTTCCCGCTCAAGGCTCCGTTCGTCCGAGCGATGCACCGCTCAGCCGGTAAAATTGCATGTTTGATCTTGATGAAGCCAATGATATGATTTCAGTAATATGCTGAACGTAATTGATCTTTCACGCGCCGATCTCAATCTCCTCGTCCTCTTCGAGGCCGTGCTCGAAGAGGGGCACGTGGGCCGGGCGGCGGACCGGCTTAATCTGACTGCATCGGCCGTCAGTCACGGGCTCGGCCGGTTGCGCCGGCTCCTCAATGATCCCCTCTTCCTAAGAACACCCAAGGGCGTGGTGCCGACGGCGCGTGCGACGGAACTCGCCGCGCCGATCGCCGATATTCTGGCGCGCGTGCGCAGCGTCATGGCGACTGCCGCACCCTTCGACCCCGCTACAGCCATGCGCCGGTTCGCAATCGGCGCACCGGACGGTGTCTCAGCCGTGATCCTCCGCCCGCTTCTCGCCGAACTCAGCCGGATTGCGCCACGCATCGACGTCGGCGTGCGTCAGATCCTGCCCTCTCCGGCCCGCGTCTGGCAAAGCGCGATTGTCGATCTCGAGGCGCACGCCATCGATATCGCGATCATCCCGTCCGATGACATCCCGCCTCGCTTCGAAAAGCGCTGCATCTACGAAGAAGACTTTGTAATTGCCATGCGCCTTGGACATCCGTTCGCGCGTGATCCGACCCTGGAGCGATACTGCGACATGCAGCATCTGGTCGTCTCGCACAGTGGCGATCCTTATGGCTTCGTGGATGAACAGCTGGCCAAGCAAGGCCGGGCGCGACGGATTGCGTTGACTGTTCCCAACTTCATGGTCGCGCTTGCGGTCATCGCCGAGACCGATCTCGTTTCGGCCCTGCCGCGGCGGTTCGTTACCATGCATGCTGCGCGTTTCGGCGTCCTGAGCCTCGATGCCCCGTTGCCGTTACCCGGCTTCCGGCTCAACGCCGTCGCTCCCAAGGTCGCGATGATGGATGCGGGTGTGGCATGGCTCTTCGATCTGCTTGCAGGAGTGGAGCATACTGCGCAGAAGCACCACGGCGGCCTGCCCACGCGAAGACGGCAGGCGTAGCCGGAAACCTTCGGCTGCCATGGCGGGCGTGCTGTAGGTAGATTAATGGCGCGCAGCGTTGAAACTGACAACTGCGTTTCCGCTGAAGCGCTACTCGCCGGGAGTCGGGAAATGTTTTCCAAGCCAGGTTCGCCACCTTGGCTCCTCCCGTTTTGCAATGCTCGCTGCATCGTCGCCAAAGAGGAAAAACCGCACGGACAGGTATGTCATCCCGCCCATCGGCAAGGCGAAGAGGTGCGCGAAGCCCGGCGCGGGCTGGTCCAGCCGGACCACCAGCTCGGGATGGTCCTGCGGCCCTGTTCGTTCGACGACACCCTCGAATGCCTGCGTGTCCGAAGCCACGCGCCGTTGTTCAGTCGCATTCGCCAGGCCCAAGGGTTCAACCAGCTTTCGCCATGCATCGGCTAAAGGTTCAGAGGACGGGACCAAGAGCTGAAAAGCCGAGCCGTGCTGCCCGGGAAAGTGCGTGAGGTAGAGGCGGAGCAGGCGGAAGAAGGCGATCCATCCGTAGCTGTGGCCTTCGAACTGATCATCCCAATCGTCAGAAGTCGCGAACCACCGATGGACAACGCGAACGGTGCAAAGCCCGCCGGACTTCGCCTCGACGGTCCATTCCGTCGCTACCGTTCCCGACTGACCCGGTGCTTCTGCGACAAACCGCTTGGGCGGCTCCCAAGCCGTGATGGTGGCGACCGAATCCATGCTTCCATCGGCAGCGAAATGCGAAACGGTGGTTCCTCCGATGCGGCCTTCGAGTTCGCTCGGCACGAACCATTGAGATATTCCAGGTCCCGTTGCGATCGCGTTCCAGACGTCCTCCGGTGTACCGGGGACATCCACATGCGCCTCGACCGAGCGATTGCCGGCAGAATCTTTTTTTACTGGCATTAAGCGTCCTTTCCTTGCGGATTGGCTGGTGAAGGATGCGCCGTCACGACAAGGCGATGGGACCGTCCCTGCGGCGCGGTTTCGTCGTGATAGCGTGCCGCCAGCGTGGTGATGGCCTGAGCCAGTTCACGCGTGAACGAGGCGCGGTCGGCGGCGGAGCGGAAGCGGATTTCGGTGTCGATCGCCAACGTCGCCAGGCGCTTGCCGGCATCGGTGGCAGCGCGCTGGAGGGCCCCGATCTCCCGCACCAGCCGAGCGCCGAGCGCGATGAGGTAGCTTGCCGACAGGCGGTCGGCGGTGCGGTCCGGATCGGCGCCGACCGGACCCAGCGCGCTCGTCGAGACGACATAGCTTGTGGCGCTCGCCACCATGAGCCGCTCCGTCAGGCCACCCCACTTGCGCGTGTCTGCAACTTGGACAAGCCCGTGCTCTTCCAGAGCATGCAGGTGGTAATTGATTTTCTGCCGCTTGAGGCCGAGGCGTGTGGCGAGGGCGGCGGCCGAGGCGGGCTCCCGCAGTTCTGAGAGGAGCTGACTCCGAACCGGCTCCAACGCGGCGGCGGCCGCGCTCGGCCGATCTATGACCTCAATATCGAGCATGCAGCCCTCACATTGACAAGCTTTCCTGTCAATGCCCTTGACGAGTATATTTGTCAAGAGCGAAAGCACCGCTTCGTTCCAAATAAGAGGGCGGCAAGAGAGCCGGCTACGGAAGTCGACGCGTCCCCGCCCGCAGCGAGGTAATTGCAATGACAGTGCCGCTCGTTGTAGCCATTCCGACCGCTTGATTTTGGAGGAGATGCAGCATGGACCGATTCACTGGCGGTTGCCTGTGCGGCAACGTCCGAATAGTGGCGTCGGGACTCCCATACAGGGTCGGCATTTGTCATTGTCTCGACTGCCGCAAGCATCATGGGGCCCTTTTCCACGCTTCCGCGGTGTTCCCCCAGGATGCGGTGACGGTCGAAGGTGAGACGCGCGACTACGCCGGGCGGTTTTTCTGTCCCCGCTGCGGCTCGACAATCTTCGGTCGCACCGCGGACGAAATCGAAGTGAACCTGGGATCCCTGGATGCCCCTGACCAACTGATGCCAACCTACGAAAGCTGGACCATCCGTCGCGAGTCCTGGTTGCCGCCGTTTCCGCTCACGAGACGATACGAGCGTGATCGTAACGCCACGAGTCGCTTTGAGGAATAGGTCGCACGAACGCTGCGAAGGCGCCGTTACGAGACAAAGATGTATGCTTTGGTCGACATCTCGAACCAGCTGCTCGAGGGCAGCGCCTTCGGTCACGCCGGCGCGTCAATCCGGAAGACCGGCCTTGCGGAAGCCATCAACGAAATGCTCGAGCGTCGCAGCGTCGCGGAATGGCTCCGTCGTGGCCCAGTGGCGGGTTGTGAAATGCGGGTTGCCAACGAGGAACAGTTCGACCTCTGCGCGCGCCTCGTCGAGCCGGCCCAATTGGGCAAGGCTTGCCGCCAGGAAACGGCGAGAGCTCGTCCGATAAGTCTCGTCCCTGCGCAGTGTCTCGACAGCGGCTTCGTATGCGCCGGCCGCATATTGCGCCTGGCCGAGCGCCAGATAGTACCAACTTGCCGGAAACGGGTTCAGCCGGAATGCCTTGCGAATGTGGTCAAGGCCCTCCTCGACCCGTCCGGCCAGGACCGCGATGTCGGATAATGCCGCCCAGGCGTCGGCCTCGTTCGGGTCGAGCTCGATCGCCTTGGCGAATTCCGCGTCCGCCTCAGCGAAGCTGCGCTCATAGGCAAGCAGGTAAGCCAAAACCCAGCGGCAGCCGGCATCGTTGGGGTCGATCGCCACGGCTTTGCGCGCCAGTTCCAAAGCAACGCTACGGGACGTTTCGGTTGGTCCGCCGGAATGCACCCATCCCATCCAGTGGTTCATGGCAAGCCAGCGATAGGCCTCGGCATATTCCGGATCGAGCGAAACCGCGCGGGTGAGCATCAGATGCGCTTCGCGCGCCGTCTGCGGCGAATCATCCATCAGCTTGCGCGCCCGCACGCAGAGATCGTAAGCCTCGAGACTTTTGGGCCGATTGCGCGGCGGCGGTGCGCGCAGCCTGCCGAGCAACGCCTCCACGATCTTGGCGGTGACCTCGTCCTGAACGGCAAAGATGTCTTCCAGGCTGCGATCGAAGCGTTCCGCCCATAGATGGTCGCCACTCACCGCGTCGACCAGCTGGGCGTTGACGCGCACGCGCCCTGCAGCGCGTCTTGCGCTCCCCTCCAGCAGATAGCGCACGCCAAGGTCCTCAGCGATCTCGCGCACGTCCATCGGCTTTCGTTTGTAGGCAAAGGCCGAATTGCGTGCGATGACGAACAGTCCGGAAATCCTGGACAGGTCGGTAATCAGGTCTTCGGTCAACCCATCCGCGAAGGATTCCTGCTCGGGATCGTTGCTGACATTGACGAACGGCAGCACGGCTATCGATGGCTTGCCTGGCAGCGGCAAAGATTTTCGCTTCGCGCCATCGAGCTGTTCGACGGCCCCCGTGAAGCGGTAGCCGACGCGCGGAACCGTGGCGATCCATTCGCCGCCGTCGGCGGCCGGACCAAGCAGCTTGCGCAGCTGCGCGATCTGGACGGTGAGATTGCCTTCCTCCACGGCCGTGCCCGGCCACGCCGCGTCCATCAACTCGGCCTTGGCCAGGATTTCGCCGGGCCGTCCAACGAGCGCCGCAAGCAGATTTAGCCCACGGTAGCCAACGGCAACAGGAACATCGTTGCGAAGCAGCGTTCCCGCACCGGAATCAAGCACGAACGGACCAAAGGCAAAGCGCGATCCCTGCATGCGGCGTATCTATAGCCCGTTTGGAAGTTTTGAGAACTATTTGGGAGAGCTTAATTACGACGCTGTTCGTATCCTGCAGAATTCAGCCTCTTTCAGGTCGAGGGTCCCCGGACCTTCAAACAAATGGAGGTTGCTATGAACGATACTCTTGCATCGGCCCGGCATCAGGCAGCGCGGCCGGAAACGCCCGTGGAGCCAGCGGAAATGCCGCGTGGGCACCTGACGACCCTGCGAAGCATTGTCGCGGCCTGGGACGAGCGAAAGCGCTTTCGCTGGGAACTTGAGCAAATGTCGAAGGACAATCCTCATTTGATCGACGATATCGGTCTGACGAGACGGCAGGTCGAGGCAGAAATCGCCAAGCCCTTCTGGCGGCGATAATCCTCGTCGCCGCAAGGTCGCGACACCGTCATCCTCGTCCTTGCTGCGCCAAAAGCATCTCAGAACAGTACTCGCCCAGGCCGGTCGCCGCGCGGAAGACCGGCCGACGCCCCTTCGGCAACATCGGGAACTGGCGCCGCTCGTTTGAGTTGAACTCCAGTTCCAGACAGCAAAACGGAACCTTGCCATGAGCCTGCCTGCTCAACGCCGAATGCGTCTTTCCGGTGGAACGGAGCTTGCTTACGTCACTGCGGGCGATCCATCCAACCCCGCTTTGCTCCTCCTGCACGGCTTCCCGAGCTCATCGCGAACATTTCGCGATGTAATCCCGGGCTTGGCGCGCGTCGCCTATGTGATCGCGCCCGACCTCCCGGGCCATGGCCAGTCCGACGTTCCGCCGACACCCTCCTTCGCTGCGATCAGCGAGGCAATTTCCGAATTGCTGGCCCACCTCGTGATCGGGCGTCGCTTCATCTACGTGCATGACTGGGGCACCGCTGTGGGCCTGCAGATCGCCATGCAAGCCCCCGAGCTGGTTTCGGGTCTCATCATCCAGAACGCAAACGCCCATCGTACCGGCTTCGGGCCCCTGTGGGACGCCGCATTGAAGTTCTGGTCAGAACCGACAAAAGAGAACGAAGCGGCCGCAACCCCCGACCTGACCTTTGAATTCACGCGCGAGCAATATACGGGCGGTCTGCCGGAGGAGGTCGCCGCCACGATCAAAGGCGAACCCTGGGTCGAGGACTGGAGGGTGATGAATCTTCCCGGCCGCATGGAGACCCACCGCGCGCTCATCGCCGATTATAAGAACCACGCCGCGCGTTTCGATGCGATCGCCTTCTATCTAGAAAAATGGCAACCGCCGGCGCTCATGCTGTGGGGCCGTCACGAGCCCTATTTCGATATCGCCGAAACGCTGTCCTGGATGCAGGATCTGCCACGTATGGAGGCTCATATTTTCGACGGCGGGCATTTCCTGCTCGAGACGCATGCCGAACCAGCACTCTCCCTCATGATGGACTTCATCAAGCGAAACAGAAAAGAGTCACGCAATTCCCGTCGCTTTTGGCCCAAACCAGACTTCAGCGGCGATTTCCATCCGGCGAGTCGCGAGATTAAGCAGGGACGTAGGTCAACCTGATCACATCCTCGCCAATCCGGTCATTAGTCATAAGGCGGAGCGGCGGCCGGGGTCCGGCGAAATATGGCTTGCCGCGACCAAGCACGACGGGGTGCAGGTAGATTCGATACTCATCGATCAAGCCGAGTTCGGTGAGGCTTTGCGCCAAGTCCGGGCCAGCAACTTCTATCTCCCCGTCGCGCTCGGCCTTCAGCTCGCGGATCGCGCCCTCGAGATCCTCCTCGACAAGCGTGGCGTTGGGGCCAACCGACTTCAACGAGCGCGAGACGACCCATTTCGGCTGGTTCCGCCACGCCGCCGCGAAGGCGTGTCGGTCTGCATCCCATTCAGGATGATCGTCGTCCCAGTAACGCATGATCTCATACATTTGGCGACCGTACACACTGCCCGCCTGCCCCTGAGCCTCCTCAATGAAGTGGCGGAAGAGCGTGCGGCTTGGCGCAAACGCCATATGGTCGACGTAGCCGTCCAGGGACTGATTCATTCCGAACACGAGCTTAGCCATATCCACCTCCTTTTCCTTACGCGGCACATGCGCGCGGTTCTGATTGCAATATGCGAATTGCATTATGCAATCGGTTGTAAGCTACATCGACTGATGGCCGATCGGCAGAAGCGTGAAATCATGCCGGACCTCCTTCTGCACTACGATTGCGTGGATCGCTGCTTCTTTGATCCAGTTGAGGTTCTTTCTTTCGCAAGTCCTTCACGACATCGAGAAAAGCCCGCAGTGCCGGCGGCACGGTTCGGTTTCCGGGATAGTAGACCGCGACCCCTTCCGGAGCGGGCATCCATGCGGTCAGGACCCTACGTAGCCGGCCATCGGATATGGCCCCTTCGGCGGCCCAATCCGCCACATAGGCGATGCCCAGACCCTTTATTGCTGCTTCGACCATTAGTTCCTCGTCATCGAGGACGATGGAGCCGTTAGCGGCGATCACGAGTTCCTGGCCGGCGCGTTCGAACTCCCATCGATAGAATTTGCCGCTGGGCATACGATGGCCGATGCAATGGTGGCGTTGCAATTCCTCGGGCGTTCCCGGATCACCGAAGCGATCGAGATAGCCGGGCGAGGCGACACAGATGAACGTCAACGGGCGTGCAAACGGCACGGCGATCATGTCCTTGGGGACCGATGCGAGGAGGCGCACGCCGGCATCGAACCCGCTGGACACGATATCGATGAGCCGCCCCTCGACGACGATGTCCACGGTCACGTCCGGGTGGCGCTCCGCCATCTGCGGAAGAACCCAGCGAACGAGAAGCCCGGCCACCAATCGCGGTGCGTTGATGCGGACCGTGCCCGCGACATTGCCCCGGAACCCCGCGACGCTGTCGAGCGCCTCGTCCAGCGAGGCGAGCGCCGGCTGAAGGCGATCGAGCAACCGGAACCCGGCTTCTGTCGGGGAGACGCTGCGTGTGGTGCGGTTCAGAAGGCGCACGCCCATGCGTTCCTCGAGCGCACGCATCGCATGGCTCAATGTGGAAGGTGCCGTCCCGATCTCGTCCGCTGCGCGGCGGAAGCTGCGGTGTGTGGCAACGGCCACGAAGGCGGTGAGATCGTTGAGCGACGGGCGGGGCATTGATGGGGATTTTGCATCATCTCATGCCGATTTCAACGGCTAATGCCCGCAATGCGATTGCCCTATCTCCTGCCGAGATCAATTGGAGAGATGAGAAATGGCAAAGACCTGGCTCATAACGGGTGTGTCGTCCGGTCTAGGCCGGCTGCTGGCGGAGAAGGCCCTGATCAGGGGAGACCGCGTCGTCGGCGCCAGCCGCAGCGAGGACGCACTTTCCGAACTGCGTGCAGGCTACCCAGAACGGCTCCGCATCGTCGCAATGGACCTCAGGGACCAGAGCTCGGTCCGCGCCGCGGTCGACCGCGCCTTCGCCGCATCCGGTCGGATCGACATCGTCGTCAGCAATGCTGGCTATGGCCTGCTCGGCGCGGCGGAAGAGGCTGGCGATGTGCAGGTTCGGGACATCATCGACACCAATCTCATCGGCTCGATCGCACTCATCCGGGCGGCGTTGCCGCATCTGCGCAGCCAGGGGGGCGGCCGGATTCTACAGGTATCGAGCGAGGGAGGCCAGATCGCTTATCCGGCTTTCAGCCTCTATCACGCGACCAAGTGGGGTATCGAGGGGTTCGTCGAGTCCGTGGCGCAGGAGGCTGCTCCCTTCGGCGTCGAGTTCACCCTTGTGGAACCTGGGCCGGCGCGGACCGGGTTCGGCGGCAATCTCGCGCGGACCAAGCCGCTCGCGGCCTATGAGGGAACACCCGCCGGTCAGATCCGCGGGGCGCTCCGTGGCTCTTGGGTGATCAAGGGCAACCCCGAGCGCATGACGGACGCAATGATCACGCTTGCCGATCAGGATGGCCCGCTTCCGAAGCGGCTGGTGCTCGGTGCCGACGCCTATGCCGGCATCCGCAAGGCTCTCGGCGGGCGCATCGAGGAGCTCGACCGGCAGAAGGACGTCGCCGTCGCGGCGGATTTCACCGACGAGGAGCTGGCGCGGCTATGACCCACCCTGTCCCGCCAATCCACAGCTGCACGGCACCGTCGTGCAGTTCCGCCCGTTGATCCCGATAGATTCCCCCGGCTCCGGCCCGCTGCCGGCCCGCTCCCGTTATCAAGGCAAGGAAGGAACACGAAATGCCTGCACGTGACGCCATCTATCCGGCCAAACGCCACGCGTTATACGATTTCATCGATATTCCGCGGCCATTCGCTCCGGCGATCTTCTCTTTGTGTCGGGTCAGGTCGGGAGCCGTGAGGACGGCTCGCCCGAGCCGGTATTCGAGGATCAGGTTCGGCGGGCCTTCGCCAATCTGCGCGCGGTCTTGGCCGCCGCCGGGTGCAGCTTCGATGACGTTGTCGACGTCACCACCTTCCACACCAACCCGGACGAACAGATCGAGACAGTTCTGGCCGTCAGAGCGGAAGAGATCGGCGCACCTCCCTACCCGAACTGGACGGCAGTGGGCGTCAATTGGCTTGCCGGCTTCGAGTTCGAGATCAAGGTCATCGCCCGCATCCCTTCGACGACCAGCAGTCATCCGGCGGACAAGCGCTGATCGCTCGCCCTGCAGTTCTGTATTGGCGATTAGCACCCGACGACGGAAACGGCAGCGCGGCGCGCCCCAGCACGGGCTCGCGATGTCCATCCAACGATGAACATGCGAGCTTTGCCTTGGGCCAAAATGCGTCATTCGGCCGCAAACGATTCCGATCACCGCCGTTACTACGCTTTCTCACCTCTTGGCTATTTCGCGCTCCGCGCGCGGACGTAGCTCCAGCGGCAAATGGGCGGCAATTTCGGTGTTGGCGTCGTGGAAACGACAAAATTGGCCCGCCGGAAAGGATGAACCTGGGCACCGCTATGTCGTTTCGGGGACTTTAAACGCTTGTCATGCGTGAGATCAACGCCGTGCTGGAAAACCGACCATTTACTGATTTCACAACGTACAATAGTGTGACATCAGAGGGGAGCGTGATGACGAGCGGAACGGACATTCTTGATGCCGTCGTCATCGGTGCCGGTTGGGCGGGACTAGGTGTCAGTCATGCGCTGACGCAGCGTGGCTTGCGTCATCGAGTGTTGGAGCGGGGTCGTATCGGTGAGACTTGGCGGACCCAGCGCTGGGACTCCTTTCGGGTAAACACGCCCAACATCCAGACGGTCATGCCTGGGGATACCTATGACGGCCCCGATCCCGACGGTGCGATGACAAGCGGCGAGTTTGTCGCGCTGTTGGAGGACTATGCCGACCGGTATGGCCTCCCGGTGGAGACCGGTACGCCGGTGACCGACCTTGTTGCGAGCGATGACCTGTACCGGCTGGCCGTTCCGCGCGGCGCCCTGTGGGCGAGGAATGTGGTGATCGCCAGCAGTAACCAGAATTGCCCGGCGCGCCCGCCTTTCTCTGCTTTGTTGCCGCCCGAAGTCCAACAGATAGATGCATCGGCCTACCGTAACGCATCTGGTCTCGACAGTGGAGCCGTGTTGGTGGTCGGAAGCGCCCAGTCGGGCGGCCAAATCGCCGAGGACTTGGTCCAGGCGGGGCGAACCGTGTTTCTTGCAACGAGCCGAGTCGGCCGGCTGCCCCGAATGTATCGAGGTCGTCACATCTCGGTCTGGATGGTTCTCAGCGGGCTGATAGATGTGACGCGCAGGGAATTGCTCCAACAGGGGCCTATTCCTGGAAGGCCGCTGACAGGAGCGCTCCATACGATCAGCCTGCAGTCCCTCAGTGCGCAAGGCGTTGTCTTGCTGGGTCGGCTCACGGGCGTCGACGACGGCCGTCTCTCGTTCAGCGACGATGCAGAAGAGCATGTTCGCCTTGGAGACGAGGGCTCCGCCAGAGTTCGAAGCCAGATCGACGAGTTTATCGCGCGCAACGGGATCGATGCCCCCGAGGCTGAGCCGGACCCGGCGGAGGTGATAGGCGCGCTTCTGCCGAATCCACCCGTCCGGTCAATTGATCTTGCCGCGCGGGGGATCACAACGGTGATCTGGTGCACCGGGTTCAGAGGGGATTTCGGGTGGGTGTGCGTTCCCGATGTGCTCGATGCACAAGGCCAGCCCTTGCACGAGAAGGGGTTCGCTAGCGTCCCTGGCGTGTATTTTGCCGGCCTGCCTTTTTCGATCTCGCGGCGGTCGGGCACAATCTTGGCAATCGCGGAGGAGGCAGCCCTGCTGGTCGAAGATATCCAACGTCGTTTAGACAACCTGCATCTGACGTCCCGACTCAGTGATGCCGAATCTCAGCGAATAATCATCCGTTAGACGGATTCCATCCCTCGCGAGATTCAAGCTATTAACATGAATCGCCGCTAAGGGGGTTGATAGCGGACATCTGGCTGTGCCCGGTTTTGTTCTGGAATGGCGGAAAATGGCGCGCCCGAAGAGTGAAACTGGGCACCATTATGTGATTGAAGTCGCTCCGTAAAAACTTTCAGGCGGTTTCAGGAGCCTTGGCCTTTGCCAGGTCCTGCAGGAACTCTTCCATCAGCGGCCTGTCACCGAACCGGCGGTAGGCGCGCTCTGCTTCCAGCGAGAATTCCGGATGCGCCTCGATCAGCTTTGCCATCGTCTGCTGGGCTGCCTCGACCTCTCCGCCCCCGCCCTGCAAAGCGGCCTGAATCAGAAGGCAGTTTGCATCGCGCGGCGCCCGGATCAGGCATTCCTCTATGACGGCGGAAGCCTCATCGCGGCGGTCAGCGGCGTAAAGCGCCTGCCCGTGCACATAGGCATAGTACTCGGGCGCCATAGGATGAAGGCGGCGGGCCCGCTCTGCTTTGGCGACGGCGTCATCATATTCCCCGAAGCGAACCTGCGCCTTTGCAAGCGCCATCATGCTGTCGGGATCGTTAGGATTGAGCTCCACAGCGCGCCGTGCGGCCTGCAAGCCGCCTGAATAGTCGCCCTGGATGGCAAGCCCGAAGCTGATGACCTGATAGCCAAGGCCAAGATTGGGATCGAGACTGACCGCCTGCCGGGCTTCGCTAAGCCCAAGATGGAGCTCCGGGGCGTTTGCCCGGCCGTCACCGCTCTGCGCCACGCTGGCGATATAGGTCAGCGCGAGGCCAGCGCGGGCGGCCGCATAGGACGGGTCCATTTCAACGGCGCGCTGGTAGAGGCCCCGCGCTTCCAGAATGTCCTGCGGGTCATTGGCGCCGTGCCGGTAGCGGTTGCGGGCCTGCAGCACGAGGTCATAGGCCTGCAGATTGTCGGTCGGGCGCTCCGCCGCTGCGGCCGCCTCGCTCCTGCCGATATAGGGCGCGATCTGCGCGACGATTTCGGTGGTCAGCTCGCTCTGGACGGTGAACACGTCGGCGACCTGTCGGTCAAAACTGCGCGACCACAGATGCGCGCCTGTCTTTACATCGATCAGCTGCGCCGACACGCGAAGCTGGTCGCCTTCACGGCGGGCGCTGCCTTCAACCACATAATCAACGCCGAGCCTCGCCCCGAGCTTGCGCACGTCCGTATCCTGCCTGCGCACGGCGTAGGTGGAATCGCGCGCGATTACCTGCAGCTCTGAATTGCGGGCAAGGGCTGTCGTCACATCCTCGGTCAGTCCGTCCGCGAAATACGATTGCTCGCCGCTGCCGCTCATCGCGGCAAAAGGCATGACCGCCACTGACGGCCTGGGGTCGGCTCGGCTCTGGTCCATCGACAAGGCGGCCGGGATGCGGCTGACCATGGCTGCCAGGGAGAGCGGCTGGATCTGGGTGCCGATAAGGATGAGGGCTATGGCGGCCACGCCATAAGACCAGCGGGCGGCGGTGCTGCGCAGCACCTGCGGCACCCGCCGCCATGGCGACCACTGAGAGCCCGCGCGCCTTACGCGATAGACGTTGAGAAGTTCGGGAATGTTCTTGGCCCGCCTGCGGCCGATGCGGACAAACCTGTCCGCGCTGTTGCGGTCGGCCGCCATCACCACAGCGCCGCTGACGAATATCTGCCCCGGATCGCACATGGCCTCAAGACGGGCGGCCACATTGACGCCGTCGCCGTATACGTCGCCGTCATCTTCGATGACATCGCCAAGATTGATGCCGATGCGCAGCTCGAACGGGCCCTTGTCGAAGCCTTCCTGTATGGCCAGCGCCGCATCAACCGCTTCGTTGACGCTGGGAAACATGGCGAGAAAGCCGTCTCCCGTGGTCTTGACGATGCGCCCGCCATGGCTGGCAATGGTCGGATCAATGAGCTCATCAAAAACAGCGCGCAGCTTCGCGTAGGTGGAAGCCTCGTTTTCAGCCATCAGCAGGCTGTAGCCGACGATATCGGCGGCCATGATTGCCGCGAGCTTGCGTTCCATCAGCATTATTCCTGAGCGGCGGGCCATGCACGGACTGTTACCACTGACACATAAGGCGACGCACGGCCCAAGATTAGACCAATAATCCCGGATAGACTGTCAACACAGCTCACAAATGCGTGACGATTGTGGCCTATAGCGTTCTGACCTTCGTCAGCCATCATCTGCTTCGTCCGGAGCCGTCCGTCGCCGCACTGGCGGAGGGCGACGCCGCATTGAACGGCCTGGGCCTTGCCTGCCTGCCCGACCACGCGCTGCACCCCTTCCTTGCAGAAGGACGGCTTCAGCAGGTGCTGGAGGACTGGTGCCCGCTCTCACGTCCGGGAGCGTTCGGTTTGGATTTAAAGCCGAACGCTCAGAGACGAGGTCCACATGGGCTTTCGCGGTCAGTGAAACGAAGGTCGCGTCTCGGACCCTTCGAGACGTTTGTCATCCGTGGCTGCCATTCAATGCGATTATGGCGAAGCACACTGCGGCAGGCGCAGCGGCTTCTTTACCTTCGCGAGTTCTTCCGCCCTGGCGCAATCAGGAAAGCCGACGAGCCGCATGGTTTGGATCAACCGCTGGCGCTCCGCTTCGCTGAATCCAGGAATATTGATAAGTCCCTCGACGGTCAAATTGGGAAACCGCCTGAGTGCGTCCGTTACTGAGACCTTCGCCTCTTCAGTTCGGCCGAGTGCCGCAAGCGCGCCAGAACGTATCACCCAGTGTTTCCTTCCATAGTTTTCCGGCGTCAAGCGGTCCAGCATCCGCAGGGCATCCTCATACCGGCCCGCCATGAAGTAGGCATGAGTGAAAATCCTGGCACTCCACATCGGAAAACCGGGGTTGAGACTGACCGCCTTGTCGACCAGTTCCGCGGTGCGCTCAGGCTCGCCGAAGGTCGAGGCCCAATCGATATAGAAAGTCAGAACTTCGAACTGACCGGGAGCGAGGCGCAGTGCGGTATCGAACTCTGCCTTGGCGCGTTCGAACTCGCCTCTGTCACCTAAAAGCATGGCATAAACAGCATGCGCCTCAGCATCGCTCGGGTCGAGCAGGACGGCGCGCTCGGCAGCCTCGGCAGAGAGAGCCCGGTTCTTGTCGGGTTCAATCCCAAAACCGGCCAAGACACCATGGGAATGGCTAAGTTCGACCCAGGCGCGGGCAAGGCCGGGGTCCAGTTCGACCGCACGGGTGAGCAGCCTGACGGCCTCCTCGACATCCGCCTGATTGACTTGCTCGAGTTTTTCGGTGCCGAGCAGATAAAGTTCGTAGGCATTGAGATTCTCGGGCGGCTTTCGGTGGGCGGTAATGCGGCCCGCCTCCTGGACCAAACCTGCGCCGCCGCCGAGGCGGTTCGAAATCTGCTCGGAAATTTCGATCTGGATTGCGAACAAGTCCTCGTCCGGCCGGTCCCAGCGCTGCGACCAAATGTGTTTGCCCGTTTTGGCGTCGATGAGCTGCGCCGTAATTCTTACGCGGTCAGACTGACGCTGGATGGAACCCGCGACCACAAATCCTGCGCCAAGCGCCTTACCCACTTCACTCGGCACGGCTGGTTTGTCCCGGTATTGTTCAGTCGAGTTACGGGCGATCACCTGGAATTCAGGGAACCCCGCCAGATCGGTGATTATGTCCTCGGTGAGGCCATCGGCGAGGCGTCCGGTCGCCTCGTCGCCGCCATAGTTGTCGAACGGCAGCACCGCTACCGACGGCTTCCCGACTACTGTCGCCGTCGGCCAGAATTGCCATACCGAGCCGACAAGAACCAGGATAAGGATGGAAACGACTACTGCCGCCCAAACCCAGTGCGGAAACGATGACCGCGCTGGTCGGCGTCGGGCTTGTCCCTCAAGGATGACGCGGAAGGCCTGCACCGGCTCGGCGATGTTCTTCACCTTCTGTTCGCCCATCGGCTCGAAGCCGAAGGCCAGCTTCTTCTCAACCTCCCTGGCGACCTTTGCCGAGACACAGATGCCGCCCGGGTCTGCCAGCTGCTGAAGCCTGGCCGCAACATTGACGCCCTCGCCAAACCGGTCCTCGCCCTCGACGATCACCTCGCCGAGATTGATCCCGATCCTGACCCGGATCCGCTGATCCTCGGGAACGGCGCCGTTCCGTTCCGCCAGCCCGCGCTGCAGCGAGACGGCGCATTCCACGGCATCCACGACGCTGCCAAATTCGGCGAGCATCCCGTCGCCCATAAGTTTGAAAATGTGGCCGTGATGCCGGGCAATCTCCGGCTCGAACAGTTCCTTACGTCCGGCACGAAGGCGCTCGAATGTGCCAGCCTCGTCGCGTTCCATCAGCGCTGAATAGCCCACGACATCAGCAGCAAGAATGGCGGAAAGCTTGCGGTCCATTGGTTCGGCCTAACCTTACCGGATTATAGGACTGGTCGCAGTTAAATGAAACGACCGACCTCAACAGCGCTTCAGGGGAACCCGCGTTTCATCCAACACTTCTACTGAACGCCGCAGGCAGTCCCTCGGTGCCCATGTGAGCCCGATTGTTCGTGTGCCTCCCGCAGATCGTTTGCAATGTGAGGACCGGCGTCGAACGCAGCCCCACGGATCGGTGGGTGGCAAAGCGGCGCATGGCCTAGCCTTAGCCTAGCTTGCCGCCGCCGGTCTGATTGGCCACGGGTGTGGCCTTTGCTGTGGTTCACGACTACGCGCTGCTTTCGGTGATAGTCTTCGCAGGCACCATCAACCCGTTGGCCGGCAGCGGCCGTATCCCCAACAAATAGACCGCATCGTTACAACATGACGAGCTTGAATTCATGGCTTTGGATGTTCGACACGCGCGAAAGCGGCCAGACCTCCGAATAACGCCACAAAAGCGATGATGCCGATCCACCCGATGATCTGGCGTGTCCGCTCCGGTCCTTCCGGCATTTGAAGCGCCTCGACTTTGTGCCACATGACATTGATGTAGTTGTCCGGTTCGGCGGCCAGCCCATTGTCCTCCGTGTCGATTTCCAGCATGACGCCCGGGATCGGCCCATCGGTGACGACCATCACGTGAGCTGGCGCTGCACGTGCGATCACCTCTCCGTTCCGTCTCACTTCCGCCCAGCCCCAGAGAGCAATCTTTGGCCGCATCTTCGGTAGCTTGGCAGTGCCTATGCCGGTATCGCCATGCATCTCGTGCTCATACACCGCGCCCGACCAGGTCGTGTAGCGGCCTAGTGGATGCCGAGGCATCGGCTTGTCTATTCTTACGGCGTAGCTCGCGTCGCCGGTCGTGAACTCAGCAGAAACGTGTATTTCGTCAGTGTTCTGAACATGCGACCAGCGATTTCCCATTTCGACCGTTTGGACGACGATCGTGCCGTTCATCGCCTGGGTGCTGTTCATGTCCACGGGGTCGGCTCCTGTCACGCGCACGCCGTCGCCAGAAGCCTGCGCCGAGGCCGCCAATCCATCGGTGCCTCTCACCTGCGCATGGGCGGGGTCGGCCGGCAGTCCGAGCATGGCAGCCGCAATGCCGACTCCTGAGACGACTATCATGCGCCGGTTCTTCATCAGCCAAACGGCGATCCACCAACCGATCAGCGCCGAGACGAAACCACCGGGAAACGACAGCCACCACAGATCCCTGTAGCCTGAATAATAAGGCTCTTCGAACGGCAGGCCGCGCGGACCGAGATACATAGCGTAGGTGGTCCAGACCAGCGCGAGCATCAGCGCTCCCACGGTCCAGCCTGTCGGGCCGGCGCCTGCATAGGCAGTCCAGACGCAGACGAAGACGAAAGCGATCAAGATGTGCTGGACGAAGAAGGTGATGCCCGGAAAATCCTGCAGCAGAAGAAGTTGTGTCAGGATGCCGTCGATCGCCACGATCATGACAGCGGTCACAAGGCCATAAACGACGAAGCGCCATGTTTCGCCGCGCTCCGCTTCGAGCGCCGGATGGTTGCGCCGCCACAGCCACAGCGCCATCAGATAGCCCCCGAAAATTGCCAGGAAGTGCACCGGCACGCCGGTTATCCAGAGATGGTTGAAGTCAAGCCACTCGGGCTCCTGCGGCAAGCCCACGGGCGCCAGCCACTGGTAGTAGATCTCCAAGATGAGGGTGTGGACGGCGGTCAGGACAAGGCCCGGGATGATGCCAATCCCAAGAAAGGCGGTGCCGAACAGGAAGACAGTTGTGATGAGGAACGTCTTGGTGATCCAGTACGTCCAGTAAGGATCATTCTCCCAAAGCAGACCATGAGCGATGGCCGCGTCGACGAATATGGCCGAAAGTCCGACCAGAATACTGAACTTGATTGCATCTTTTACGAGGAGAAACATGAGCCGCTCCCGCATTGCGCGATGAATCATGCACAACTCCGGAGCCCGGCGGCTGTTCCATTTTGGCAGCGACCTCGCGATCTAGACTAGGAGCGCCGTCCCGTCCGGTCCGTCCTAGATCGACTTGAGGTATTCGATTAGATCGCCCTTCTCCTGATCGGTCAGGTTGAGGCCGAGATGCCCGTTGTAGTGCTCGACAATGTCCTCGAGCGTGGCGAACCGGCCGTCATGATAAAAGCCGCCCTTGTGAATTTTTTCCGTATCCCACAAGGCCCGCAGCGATGCCGTCCGGTAGCGTCCGTCCGGAGATCTCATCGCCTGGAAATCGTCGATCCCGATCTCGTCTGCGGTATGCAAGTTCCATCCCGGCTCGGTGAAGAGCGGCGGCACGTGGCAGGTGCCGCATTTGGCCTTGTCGTTGAAAAGGACCTCGCCTTTCTCTGCGGCCGCGCTGTCGAATGCACCTTCCGGCGGTTTCGGCGTCGGCAGTGAAAGCTGGTAGAAGTGAAGCGCCGGCAGCTTGGCGGTGATGCGGTCCTCCTTGTCCTGCGTATGGCCCTGTTTTGTCCTTGCCGCAACCGGATACTTCTCGGCATCGTCAAGGCGCGGATCGTAAAACACGCCCTTGCCGTGCATTTCCAGATTGCCGACATAGGCATTCCAGTAGCTCACGGTGCCCCAAGCTCCAGTCCATGTGTGGTTGTTCACGCCGGCCAATCCGAATGCGGGCGGATTGAGCGTCGCCGCTGTCTTGCCGTCCGGACGGAACGCCTTGCCGTCGAGGTTGAGCTCCGCATCGAATTTGCCGGGACCCCACGCCTCCACCGCCTTTTTTACATCCGCTTCGGATATCTGCAGCATCTCGGTGAACGCCGTAAGGTCCGGCGCCAGCGCGACGATCGCGCCTATGTTGAGGTCCCGGTTGGGCCAGCCGTCGAGCCTTTGCCCGACGCCGGGCGCGTAGGTGTCATCGACCGTCGAATGACAGACTGCACATTGAATCCCCACCGAGGTCAGCGTCTTACCGTCTTCGGAGAAGAAGCCGGTCACGCCGACCACTGCATCGGCTTTCAGCAAGACAAGGGTGCTGGCCGGGTCCGCTAGGTCAACCTCATTTCTGCCCAGCGCCTCCACCACCTCCTTCGGGATAGCCGAAACGTCCACTTTCAGACCGAGCTCAAGGGCTTTTTGCGGGCTGAGACCGGGGCCTTTTCCGCCATTCTTCTCGCCGGCGATCGCCTCGTGGAGCTTGAGTTTGCCGCCCCAGAAATCCTCGCTGCCGAAAGTGTCGAAGCGGAACGTCTCGCGGCCTTCCTCGAGATACCGCCTGGCTTGCTCGGCCGCGGCGGCGTCAAAATCCTTGCCGCTGATCGCGCCTTTCGCGCCCCTTTGAGCAGCGGCGGGGATAAGTGTCGAAGACAGCAGTAAAGCGAAGAGCAACCCGGTGCGCGTCGGCATCTCACGTCCTCCCAATGACGATTGCCAATCGGCCGTCGTTCATTCGCGGGAGGTGCTCCCACGCGATACGCATGGCAGCCGAATGCATTCAAAGCTTCTAAATCAACAAAGGTTCCGTGCAGCGGCAATTTTCGACACCCGCTTTAGGCGGGGTCACCGCAGTCTTCTGGCTCGTGGAGCCGGCACTGGGTCGGCGATGCGACCCGTGTGTTGATGCTGTAAAGGTCGCCAAATGGCGCAACTGCGACCTCCAGCCCGGTCGTCTGCTGTATCCGCTTTAAGTTGCTGGCTGAGCTAATTTCAATGGCCGACATCAGGCGCTGAGCTGTCCGGCATCCCGCAATTCGAACTTCGCCGCGGTGGATCTTCGCCTGTTCCCTGGTGGCGCGTACGCCAAGCTGCGACATGGTTCGAAGGAATGTCCGGTCTTCCAAAAACGGCTTAAAAACCGGCTTAATTTTGAAAACTAAGCCGGTTAGAGTCGCGTCATGATCTCTGAAAGATTAGCAATTTCAATTGGTTGTAATGGCGCGCCCGAAGAGATTCGAACTCCTGACCCCCAGATTCGTAGTCTGGTGCTCTATCCAGCTGAGCTACGGGCGCGCAACAGGCCATACTTGCATG
The DNA here is from genome assembly GCF_003997585.1 of Mesorhizobium sp. M5C.F.Cr.IN.023.01.1.1. Lineage (NCBI taxonomy): Bacteria > Pseudomonadati > Pseudomonadota > Alphaproteobacteria > Hyphomicrobiales > Phyllobacteriaceae > Mesorhizobium > Mesorhizobium sp. M5C.F.Cr.IN.023.01.1.1. The sequence continues at coordinate 24,378 of NZ_RZSU01000025.1, forward strand.
GCCCGCGATCCGATCCTTAACGACCGGCCGCGATGTGACGTGTTCCCTAGCGACTGAATTTCCGAAAAGCAAGCCGATCCGGCAAAAGTTTTGTTGTTCGTGCCTTGACGAGGATCGGGTGGGCAAGGATCAGGCCGGGCGGCGCAGGCCGTTGCGGGCCTGGTCGAGCCGGACCGGCTGGTCGGGAATGGTTACCGCGAAGGTGGTGCGTCCGCCTCTGCTTTCGACAAGCTCCACCGTACCGCCATGGGCGCGGATCAATTCATAGGCGATTGCCAGGCCGAGCCCGGTGCCGCCGCTGCGGGCCGAGCCGCGGAACGCCGCAAACAGGTTCTCGCGCGCTTTCGGCGGCAGGCCGGGGCCGGTGTCGGTGACGGTGATGCGGCTGACGCTGCCGACGCGCTCGGCCGACACTGCCAACCGGCGCACCACCGCACTTTCCGCGTCCGCCGCCATCGCCTGCACGGCGTTGCGGCAAAGATTGGTGAGCACGCGAAAAAGCTGATCGGAATCGGCATCCACCTCGAAAGCCAGATCGACGGCATTGACGAATTCGATGCCGCCTTCGGTGTCGAGCAGGCCGTGGACGTCGTCGACCAGTTGGCGCAGCCTGAGCCTGCGGCGCGAGGGCGGCGGCTCCTGGGTGCGGCCATAGGCGAGCACACCTTCCGAATAGGATACGGCACGATCGAGCGCCCGCAGCAGTTTCGGCGCGAAGGCTTGCACGGTCGGGTCCTTGACCTGGCGCAGACGATCCGACATCAGCTGCGCCGACGCCAGGATGTTGCGCATATCATGGTTGATCTTCGACACGGCGAGGCCAAGGTCGGCGAGATGCTTCTGCTCGGAGAGCATCTTTTGCAGCCGCTCCTGCATCTGCGAGAGCTCGCGCTCTGCAACGCCGATCTCGTCGGCGCGGGCAGCAGGGCGGATGATCCGCCCGGGGTCGTCGGGCGCCTCGGAGAAGGCCAGCATCGAGCGCGTCATCGTCCGGATCGGGCCGATCATGATCAGGTCTATTGCGGCATAGACCAGCATGGCGGTGAACAGCGAGATCAGCAGCGAGACGAAGGCGACGTTGCGCGAATAGATGAGCATGGCATCGCGCAGGCTGTAGTCGGGCATGATCAACTCGAATTCCTTGTCGCTGTCGCCGACCGGGCCGAAAACGCGCAGCATCCGCTCGCCGCCGAAAAACAGCGTGTCCAAAGCGCCGGTCATGCCCTCGACTAGGCCGATATTGGCGATGTCGATATGCTCATCGACGTGCGGCGGCATCTCAGCCACGACCAGAAGCCGCGAGACGCCGCCGTCGCGCACGGCGATCGCCTTGGCGCCGATCGCCATCAGCACGTCGTTCTGGGCGGCGCGGGACAGCGAGGCGGGCTCTCCCTGCACCAGCACGATCGAGACGGCCGCAGCGGTGCTCAGCCTCTCCTTCAGCCAACTCAGCCGGTAGCTGGCGATCCAGGGCAGAAAGATAAGGACCTCGGCCAGGAGCACGAAGACGATGGTGAGCAGCAGGAGCTTTGTCGACAATCCACGCGACAAAGGCACCCTCCGGGCGGCCGCGGTCGCCCGATCGGTCCTTTCATCCGCGGATGGGATTTCACTCATGCTGCTTTTTCTTCACGATCACTTGATGGAACGAGATTAGGCCATTGCAGCTTTTTTGCCAATTTCATCCTTCGTCCCAATACGGGATGAGACCGCCCAGACTTCGGCCATCACACTTCAGCCAATCGGCTGAGGCGCCGGATGTCGGCGCCGGATTGACTTCCAATACCCTTCTTTCTATAAGCCCGCTCACGCTCGGGCCATTCGTCCCGGCGCGGTTTCGATCGCGCCAAAGCCGGCCCGGCGAAGCTCCTGTTACAGAGTGACAGAATCAAGAAGGGCCGCACCCCGCGGTATTAAAACAAATGAAGCGTACCTACCAACCGTCCAAACTCGTCCGCAAACGCCGGCACGGTTTCCGTGCCCGCATGGCCACCAAGGGTGGTCGTGGCGTCGTCGCAGCCCGCCGCAACCGCGGTCGCAAGCGGCTCAGCGCCTGAACGGAAGACGAGATCGTTGCCCGCAACCGGCAAGCCAGTGGGGGCACATCCCAAGCGGCTTCTGAAACGCGCGGAATTCCTGGCTGTCCGGCGTGGCGAGAAGCGCCGCGGGCGGCTTTTTCTCGTCGAGGTTCTGGACCGCAGCGACGCAGAGGCGCCTCGCGTCGGCTACACGGTCACCAAGAAGGTCGGCAATGCAGTCGTCCGCAACCGCATCCGGCGGCGGCTGAGAGAAGCCGTGCGCACGCATGCCGCGGGTGACATGGAGCCTGGCAATGACTATGTCATCGTCGGGCGCGAAGATGTGCTTACCATTCCGTTCGGCCAGTTGAAGGCCGAACTCGCCCGCAGACTGCGCGGAACACGATAGGCCAAGGCTTTCGATGGAAAACAACCGGAACTTCTTCATCACCATCGCGCTGTCGGTGCTGATCCTGTCGCTTTGGCAGTATTTTTACGTGATGCCTTACAGCGAGGCGCAACGCGAGGCGGCCCGTATACAAGAGCAGCGGATAGCGGAGCAGAAGAAGGCGGCCGAAGGCGCAAGTCCGGGCGGCAGCGAAACGCCGGTGCCGCAGCAAGGCGCCATTCCTAATGCACCCAATGCACCGGGGACCGACGGCGCGACGCCTGCCGGCCGCGAGCAGGCGCTGGCGTCGACGAAGCGCGTCAGGATCGACACGCCGAGCCTGGAGGGCTCGATCAATCTCACCGGCGCCCGTCTCGACGACCTCAAGCTCAAGCACTACACGCTGACGGTCGACAAGAACTCGCCCGAGATCGAACTGCTCAACCCGGCAGCGCTGCCCACTGGCTACTATGCCGAGATCGGATTTGTCGGCAGCGACAAGACCGGCACGGTGCCGGGCCCGGAAACCGTGTGGACCGTCGATGGCAATGCGACGCTGACGCCGGCGACCCCGGTCACGCTGAGCTTCACCAACGACAAGGGTCTGACCTTCAAGCGCACCTTCTCCGTCGACAGCGACTATATGTTCACGGTCTCGGACACGGTGCAGAATTCAGGCTCAATCCCCGTCACCCTGTCGAATTACGGCCGCGTCACCCGCTTCGACAAGCCTGCCGTTGCCAGCATCTATGTGCTGCATGAAGGGCTGATAGGCGTCACCGGCACGGAAGGCCTGCAGGAACACAAATACGCGGCCGTCGAGGAGGACAAGCAGTACACGCCGGGCAAGTCGACCGATGGCTGGCTGGGCATTACCGACAAATACTGGGCGGTGACGCTGGTGCCGACCGAGAAGCAGCCGTTCCAGCCGCGTTACGCTTATTTCGACGACGGCCGCCCGCGCTACCAAGCGGATTTCCTCACCGACCCGATCACCGTCGATGCCGGCCAGTCGGCGACGGTCGAGACCGAAATCTTCGCCGGCGCCAAGGAAGTCGCCAAGGTCAACGCCTATGCGGAAGATCGCCATATCAGGCTGTTCGACCGTTTGATCGACTGGGGATGGTTCATCTGGATCACCAAGCCGATGTTCTACCTGATCGACACGATGTACAAATTCTTCGGCAATTTCGGCCTGGCGATCCTGGCCACCACCGTCGTCGTCAAGGCCGTCTTCTACCCACTCGCCAACAAGTCCTACGCGTCGATGGCGAACATGAAGAAGGTGCAGCCCAAGATGCTCGAGATCCGCGAGAAATACGCGGACGACAAGATGAAGCAGCAACAGGCGATGATGGAGCTCTACAAGACCGAGAAGATCAATCCGCTCGCCGGCTGCTGGCCGGTGGCGCTGCAGATTCCGGTCTTCTTCGCACTCTACAAGGTGCTCTACATCACCATCGAGATGCGGCACGCACCGTTCTTCGGCTGGATCCAGGATCTGGCGGCGCCCGACCCGACCTCGATCTTCAACCTGTTCGGCCTCATTCCGATTGCACTGCCAGACATGTTGATGATCGGCGTTTGGCCGCTGATCATGGGCCTGACCATGTTCCTGCAGATGCGCATGAACCCGACGCCGCCGGACCCGACACAGGCCATGATCTTCACCTGGATGCCGGTGGTCTTCACGTTCATGATGGCCGGTTTTCCGGCCGGCCTCGTCATCTACTGGGCCTGGAACAATCTGCTTTCGATCATCCAGCAAGGCGTGATCATGAAGCGGCAGGGCGCCAAGATCGAATTGTGGGACAATCTGGTCGCGCTGTTCCGGAAGAAACCGTCGCCGGCGGAATAGAAGGCGCTCGCTTTTTGCGAATCCAGAAAAGCCCCGGGACCGGGGCTTTTTTGTTGGGACGAGCCGAACCGCCGGCGAGCGGCGAAACCCGTCGGCGCGGCGGTAGACGCCGCCGCGACACATCCCTATAAGCTCGCTGTTGTTTCAGGAGCGCTCCGTCGATGAACAGGTAAGGATGATCCGCTGCGCACGCGGTTGGTGCTGCCGGGCGGATCACGCTATTTTAACCTTGCCTGTTATTCGTCGATGGAGGCAGACCATGATCGGACCCAACCCCAACATCAAGCACCCGATCCCGATGCATAGCCGCGTCGGTTTCCTGAAGGGACTGGTCACGGCGCCGAACATCGAGATCGGCGACTTCACCTATTATGACGATCCGGACGGGCCGGACAAATTCGCCGAGCGGTGCGTGCTGCATCATTATCCATTCATCGGCGACCGGCTGATCATCGGTAAGTTCTGCGCCATCGCCGAGGGCGCGCGCTTCATCATGAACGGCGCCAATCATGCCATGTCCGGCTTTTCGACCTATCCGTTCAACATCTTCGGCCATGGCTGGGAAGAGGGATTCGACCCGGCGACCTGGTCGAAGGAATTGCGCGGCGACACAGTGCTCGGCAATGGTGTATGGATCGGGATGGAAGCGGTGATCCTGCCCGGCGTGACGATCGGCCATGGCGCCATCGTTGCGGCAAAATCGGTGGTGACGCATGACGTGCCACCCTATGCGATCGTCGCCGGCAATGCGGCCAAGGTGGTGAAGATGCGCTTCGACGACAGGACCATCTGGCGGCTTTTGGCGGCGGCGTGGTGGGATTGGCCGGTGGAAAAGATCAGCCGCAACCTCAATGCCATTCGTGGCGCCGATATTTCTCTTCTGGGGGCAGCGGTTTGAACGCGTTGAACAAGACCGTGATCGGCATCGAGCTGTTCACGCGGCCGTGGATCTTCATCCGCGGCGTGCCGGCAATGAAGTTCCTGCCGCCTGAGGGGCCGCCGGAGATCGCCTTTGCCGGCCGTTCGAATGTCGGCAAATCGTCGCTGATCAACGCCCTGGTCAATCAGAAAGGGCTGGCGCGCACGTCCAACACGCCGGGGCGGACGCAAGAGCTCAATTATTTCGTTCCGGGTGGATTTTCCGGCGAAGGCGCCGACCTGCCGCCGATGGCGCTGGTCGACATGCCGGGCTACGGCTACGCCACCGCGCCCAAGGAAAAGGTCGACGACTGGACGAAACTCGTCTTCGACTATCTAAAGGGCCGCGTCACGCTGAAGCGCGTCTACGTCCTGATCGACGCCCGCCATGGCATCAAGGCCAAGGACGACGAAGTGCTGTCGCTGCTCGACAAGGCGGCGGTCTCCTACCAGATCGTGCTGACCAAGACCGACAAGATCAAGGCGGCCGGCGTGCCGCGATTGATCGAAGAGACACTGCAGAAGATCAAGAAGCGGCCGGCCGCATTTCCGTTCGTTCTCGCCACGTCCTCGGAAAAGAGCGAGGGCCTCGAGGAATTGCGCGCGGCGATCGTGCTGGCAGCCAATGGCGGCTAGACTTGAAAGCCCGCTCTAAACGAGGCGTCCCTGGTCAGCCCGAATTCGACCCGCGCTCTTCCGCGGCAAGCTGCTCGGTGCCGTAGGCTTTCAGGAACATGTCGACGCCCGACCTGACGACATTTTCGATCTCAGCGGGGCTTGGCGCCTCGGTGCGATAGGCAAATATGCACTGACGGAAGAGACCGGCCAGGCACAGTTCGGTGAACTGATAGGCGGCAAGGTCGACATCGTCGATCTTGAGCAGGCCGCGTTCGATGGCGGCGTTGAGAAAATCGCCAACCTTGTCATGGCCGCGCTTCGGGCCGCGTTCGTAGAACCGCGCGCCAAGTTCTGGAATTCGCTCCGACGCGCCGATCACCGTGCGCTGCGCCAGGATGACCTTGGCCGAGGTGATCTTGGCGGACAGCACCATGCCGAATCGTACCAGCGTGCCCCTGATATCATCGGTCCGCTCGAGCACGTCGTACATGTTCTTGAAAATCGTGCCGCGTTCTTCCTCGATCAACGCCTCGAACAGTTCTTCCTTGTTGGCGAAATAGACATAGATCGTGCCCTTGGAGACGCCGGCCTCGCGGGTGATGTCGTTCATCGACGCCGCCTCGAAGCCCTTGTCGATGAAGACACGGCGCGCGCCCTCGATGATCTGGCTGCGCTTGACCGGGTCCTGTCCCGCCGCGGGGCGGCCGCGACGCAGGCCATCCAGCAGATCGCAGTGGTCCTTGTCGGGTTCGGTCATAGTGTCACACCTCGAAAAATATTCGAACCGATCGGTTCGATCCACCCTTGATATGGGCCTCTCTCCGCGCTAAGTCAATGTCCGCATCGAACCGAACGGTTCAGTCTTACTGATTGTTTCCAGAGAGATGCCCAGTTTCCAGAGAGATGCCAAGAGAGATCCCATGTCCTCGAACGCGACCCCCTCCGCCGAAGTCCGTCCCTTCCCCAACGCCAAGATCGCGCCAGCAACCGAAGCGCCGAACGCACCGACTGAGCCGGCAATAAGTCCTCCAGCCGAGGCGCCGACGAAAAAGAAACGTTCGGCACGCTCCCTTCTGTTGCCGATCATCGCGCTTGGCTTGCTGGGCGCAGCTGCCTGGTATGGCTACGATTACTGGACCGACGGGCGCTTCATGATCTCAACCGACGACGCCTATGTCCAGGCCGACATGGCATTCATTTCGCCGAAAATTTCCGGCTATGTCGATCAGGTCAAGGTGACCGAGAACCAGCAGGTCAAGGCAGGCGACCCGCTGCTGGTCGTCGACAATGGCGACTACAAAATAGCGGTCGCCCAGGCCGAGGCGCAGATCGCCACCTTGAGCAAGACGCTCGACCGCATCGACGCCCAGACCGAGGCGGCGCGTGCATCGCTCGAGCAGGCGCAGGCGCAGAAGACCGCCGACCAGGCCGCCGCCGCCAATGCGGCGCGTGTTCAAACGCGCGCCGCCCAATTGCTCAAGACACATGTCGGCACCCAGGCCCAGCTGGATGATGCCCAGACCGCGGTCGAGCAGGCCAATGCCGCCCTTGTAGGTGCCGACGCCCAGATCGCCGCGGCGCAGGCCAATATCGGTGTGCTTCAGGCGCAGCGCGCGGAGACGGCGAGCACGCTGGCATCGCTGCAGCTTGCCCGGGACAAGGCCGCGCGGGACCTGTCCTTCACCGTGCTGCGCGCGCCCTATGACGGTGTGGTCGGCAACCGCTCGGTCGAGCAGGGCGACCTGATCAGCCCCGGACAGAAGCTCGCCGTCATCGTGCCGATGGACAAGCTCTACATCGTCGCCAATTTCAAGGAGACCCAGCTTGCCCGGCTGGTGCCCGGCGAAAAGGTCCGGATATCGGTCGACGCGATCGACGGCCAGGATTTCGAAGGCACCGTCTCGTCCCTGGCGCCGGCATCCGGCGCGGTGTTCTCGCTGCTGCCACCGGAAAACGCCACCGGCAATTTCACCAAGGTCGTGCAGCGCGTCCCGGTTCGGATCGACGTGCCGGCGGATGTGCTGAAGACAGGCAAGCTGCGCGCCGGCCTCAGCGTCGTCGTGGCCGTCGACAGCCGCACCGCGCCGGCCGCGTCGAACTGAGCGGCCGCTTGGGAGCACTGCCATGGCAACCGCGACCTTGACAGCAGGATCGCCGCCGGCGAGGCCGGCTACGCCTGACACCATTTCCACGCGCCGCATCATCGCCTTCCTGGCGATGGTGTTCGGCATGTTCATGGCAATCCTCGACATCCAGATCGTTTCGGCCTCGCTGGCCGAGATCCAAGCGGGCTTGAGCGCCAGCTCCGACGAAATCCCGTGGGTGCAGACTGCCTATCTGATCGCCGAAGTCATCATGATCCCGCTGTCCGGTTTTCTCAGCAGGATGCTGTCGACGCGCGTGCTGTTCACCGTCTCCGCGGCTGGCTTCACCGCGGCCAGCGCGCTGGCGGCGACCGCCACCAACATCGACCAGATGATCGTCTACCGCGCCATCCAGGGCTTCATCGGCGGCGGCATGATTCCGAGCGTGTTCGCTGCCGCCTTCACCATCTTCCCGCCGTCGCGCCGCGCCATGGTGTCGCCGATGATCGGCCTGGTGGCGACGCTGGCCCCGACCATCGGCCCGACCGTCGGCGGCTATATAAGCCATGCCACGTCATGGCACTGGCTGTTCCTGATCAATGTGGTGCCCGGCATCCTGGTGACCGCCGCGGCGTGGTCGCTGATCGACTTCGACAAGCCCAATCTCAGCCTGTTCCGCAAGTTCGACTGGTGGGGCCTTGCCGGCATGGCGGCTTTCCTCGGCTCGCTGGAATACGTGCTCGAGGAAGGTCCTAACAACGACTGGCTTCAGGACCAGGCCGTGTTCATCTGCGCCATCCTGATGACGGCCGGCGCGGTGCTGTTCTTCTGGCGCGCCTTCACCGCCGAGGAGCCGATCGTCGATTTGAAAGCCTTCACCAACGTCAACTTCGCTTTCGGCTCGCTGTTCTCCTTCGTCATCGGCATCGGCCTCTACGGCCTGACCTATCTCTATCCGGTGTATCTCGGGCGTATCCGCGGCTACGATTCCCTGATGATCGGCGAGGCTCTGTTCGTCAGCGGTCTGGCGATGTTCGCCACCGCGCCGGTGTCCGGCATCCTGTCGCGCAAGATGGATCCGCGGCTGATGATGATGGTCGGCTTCTTCGGCTTCGCTGCCGGCACCTGGCGCATGACCTATCTGACTGCCGACTGGGATTTCTGGGAGCTTTTGGTGCCGCAGATCCTGCGTGGTGCCTCGATGATGCTGTGCATGGTGCCGATCAACAACATCGCACTGGGAACGCTGCCGCCTGACCGGCTTAAGAATGCATCCGGCCTGTTCAATCTCACCCGCAATCTCGGCGGCGCCGTCGGCCTTGCCGTCATCAACACCGTGCTGATCGACCGCAACGCCTTCCACTACGCAAGTCTGGCCGAGCATGTGCAGTGGGGCAGTGCCGAGGCGCAGACCAAGCTGCAGAACATGACGCTTGACTTCCAGCAAAATGCCGGCCTGGACGCATCCAAGGCGGCGATCTCCAAGCTGTCTGGCATGGTCCAGCAGCAGGCGTCGCTGCTGTCGTTCATGGACGTGTTCTATCTCTTGACAGCGCTGTTCGCCACGCTGGCGATCTTCACGATGGTCATCCGCAAACCGGCAGAGCCGGCGGGCGGCGGCGGTGGCGGACACTGATTGCGCAACTTTGCGCGTCCAAAAAGGACGCGCGGCGCTGTAGGTCAGGCTGTGGCCGGCTTGAAGGTCAGGGCGACGCCGTTGATGCAATGACGCAAGCCGGTCGGCGGCGGACCGTCCTCGAAGACATGGCCGAGATGGCCGCCGCAGCGGCTGCAGTGGACTTCGGTACGGGTCATGCCCAGGGATCTGTCCACGGTCATGCCGACGGCGTTGGGAATCTCCTGCCAGAAGCTCGGCCAGCCGGTGCCGGAATCGAACTTGGTTTCGGAGGAATAGAGCGGCAGGTCGCAACCGGCGCAGGCGAAGATGCCTTTGCGGTGCTCGTTGAGCAGCGGGCTGGTGCCGGGATATTCGGTGCCTTCCTTGCGCAGCACATTGAAAGCCGCGTCGGACAGGATGGCGCGCCACTCGGCCTCGGTCTTGGTGACCTCGAAGGTTTCGGCGGCGCGTGCATCCTGCGGCCGGCCCATGCGCAACGTTGCTGCCGTGCCTGCCAACAATGCCACGGCAGCAGCACCGCTCCAAAGAAAGTCGCGCCGGATCATCACCATTCCTCCTCTGTCCATTTGCCAAATTCGACCGTCATATGGAAATCAAAGGCTAGTGACGGCCAGCTCCTGACAACGGGCACTCCGCACCTGCCCCACGCCTACAGCGGACGGCGCGGAGTGTACGCTTGTCGATTGCGCGGGTCACGCAAGCGGAACCCGCGCACTCGGCATGGAACCTCAGCCATATCTTCGCTGGCGACGACCTCTTTGTTACATCTTCGGCAGGAGAACCTTGTCGATGACGTGGATAACGCCGTTCGACTGCTCGACATCGGCGACTGTCACATTGGCGACATTGCCGTTCTCGTCGGTCGCGGTGACCTTACCGCCGTCGGCCTTGAGCGTCAGTTCGCAGCCGCCAACCGTCTTGACCTTATGCGCGCCACCATCGTCCATGGCCATCTTGGCGACGTCGGCGACCATCGCCTTGGCACCGATGACATGGCAGGTCAGGATCTTGACCAGCTTGTCCTTGTTTTCGGGCTTGAGCAGCGTGTCGACGGTGCCGGCCGGAAGGGCGGCAAAGGCCTCGTTGGTCGGCGCGAACACGGTGAAGGGACCGGCACTCTGCAGCGTGTCGACGAGACCACCGGCCTTGACGGCCGCAACCAGCGTCGTGTGATTCTTCGAGTTGACGGCGTTCTCGACGATGTTCCTGGTGGCATACATGGCGGCGCCGCCGACCATCGGATTCCGGGCATAGGCGAAGGTAGCAAGCGCGGAGACGGCGACCGTTCCGGCAAGCAAAAGGGTGGCGAATTTACGCATGATTTCAATCTCCTCAGTTTTATCTTTACCCTCTTTTGGGGCGCAAGAAGATACGGGAGATCAATGCGTGAGTTTCGTCGTGCAGGAGAAAATTTTATTTTTTATAACGGCGATTCAGAGCAGAGACCTTCTCGTGTGCTACTCCTAAGCTCACTCAACTAGAGGAGATCGATTTAAAATGTTCTCGAAAAGTGAAAAGGCAGGGCTATCAGACGCTTTTCAAATCGCCCGCAGCGACCACAGGGCCGGTCGGCTGACCGGTCGGCGAGCCGCCGGCCGGCTCGACGCTGACCGCAAGAACGGCACCCTGCGCAAGCTTTTCCTGCACGGACGGGGAGATAGTCATATGCGCGGTCTGACCGGCCGGGATGACGCCCATCGAGACCGGCGGGTTCTTGCCCTCGATCATCCACAGTTCGAAATCCTTGCCGGCGGCGCGCTCGCCGGAGACATGCGACAGGCCGACCTCGCGACGGGCGGCATCATAGACGGCGAGGTATCTGACGTCGCTGCCATCGGCAGCCAGCGAGGCGACGAGCCGCGGCTGCTCGGCCGGCGGGTTGAGGTACGGCACGGCGATATAGATCGCCAGCGCCGCGACAGAAGCGGCGGCAAGACCGCGCCAGAAGGAAAGGCTCGACCAGAGGCCGGCGCGAGGCGCTGCGACGAACAGCCGGCGATCCAATGCCTCCTTGACCCTGATCGGCGGCTCTGTCTCCGGATAGGCGGCGGCCATCGGCGAAAGATGCGCCTCCCAGGCATCGACAAGGCGCGCGAAAGCGGCGTCCGCATCGATACGGCGTGACGCGATCTCGCGTTCGTCCGCGTCCAGCACACCGAGAACGTACTCGGCGGCGAACAGGTCGTCGCTCCCTGGTTCTGATCCGTCATCCTGCGCCAGCGTCATCTTTCCAGACACTCTCTGAGCTTCAACAGGCTGCGCCGCAGCCAGGTTCGCATCGTGTTCAGCGGCACGCCATGGCGTACGGCCAGTTCGGCATAGCTTTCGCCGTTCAGATAGGCGCCCCGGACGGCCGCCGCCCGGTCCTTTTCCAATTCATCGAGACAACGATAGATGCGCTCCGATTCACCGCTCGCAACAACCGCAGCCTCCGGTCCCGGTGCCGGATCGGCCACCTCGAGCGCAGCATCGATATAGGTGGCAGGCTCTCGCCGCGCCCTTATCCGATCGATCGCGTGATTGCGCGCAATGGCCACCAGCCAGGAAATCGGGCTTAGCTCCGAGACGGCGAAACGGTCCGCCTTCGTCCATATCTTGACGAAGACCTCCTGCAGCGCCTCTTCTGCCTCTCCCCGGTCCTTCAATACACGAAGGCAGATGCCGAAAAGTTTCGCGCTGCTCTGCCGGTAGAGCAGATCGAACGCAGCCCGGTCCTTCATCGAGGTCCGGACGATCAGGTTGCTGATGTCCTGCGGCGTCATCGGCTGCCAAATTAGGCAATTGCAATGTATTTGCAACGGCCGAAGCGTTCTTGTGCACCGGGAGCGTCGTTGACTTCGATTGCCAAGAAAATCCGCAACCGCTAGCCTTCTCATAGCGGGAGAGCGGCAATGTCGGTTGAACGGGTCTTGTGGGAGCACGACGCAACCGGGCTTGCCAGCTTGGTGCGCAAGGGCGAGATCGCGCCGCAGGAGCTCGTCGATGCGGCGATTGCGCGGGCCGAGGCCACCCGCCCGGACATCAACGCCATCGCCGAGCCGCTTTACGAGGCGGCGCGGACGCGGGCGAAAACCATCGACCGCAAGCTGCCGCTGGCCGGTGTGCCCTTTGCACTGAAGGATCTCGGCATTGCCATCAAAGGCGTGCCTACGCATGGCGGCAGCCGCATTCCGGCTTTCGTTGCCGATTTCGATTCTGTGATGACCGAACGCCATCTGGCCGCCGGCCTTGTCCCGATCGCCACCAGCACCTCGCCCGAACATGGGCTGAGGCTGATGACCGAATCCGCCGCTTTCGGCATCACCCGCAATCCGTGGAATACGGCGCATACCAGCGGCGGCTCGTCTGGAGGTGCGGCGGCGCTGGTCGCAGCCGGCGTCGTGCCGGTGGCACATGCTTCGGATGGCGGTGGCTCGATCCGCGTTCCTGCCGCCTGCACCGGGCTGGTCGGGCTGAAAACCTCGCGCGGCCGTGTGCCGCTGTCGCCGCTCGTCACCGAAAGCTGGTACGGTCTGGTCGTCGACCACGCCGTTGCCCGCTCGGTCCGGGATTCGGCCTTGCTGCTCGACCTGACCCATGGACCCGATCCGCTGTCACCGTATGCGGCGCCGCCGCCGAGAGGAACTTTTGCCGCCGCAGCAGTGCGTGACCCCGGCAAGCTGAAACTGGCCGTCTACCGGAAATCGCCGCTCGGCCTGCCGATATCGGCCGAGACGCTGACGGCGCTGGACACCGCTGTGGCATTGGCGCGCGAAGGTGGCCACGCGATCGAGGAGATCGATCTGCCCTATATCGGTCGCGACTTCATCGCCGATTTCGCCAGGACGGTGGCTGCGGCAGTCGCCGGCGCGATGCGCATTGAGGTCTTGCGTGTCGGCCGCTCCGTTTCGGGCGACGTCGAACGCGCCACCCGTCTGATGAGCCGCTTCGGCGAGATCGTCTCGGCCGGCGAGATCTATGCCGGCCTGCAGCGGCTGCATGCCACGTCGCGCCGCCTGATCACCGATACCGCGCCGTACGATGCCGTGCTGATGCCGGTTATCGCCCATCCGCCGCTCGCCTGCGGGGCCATGGACCCGAAGGGCGCCGACGCGTTCATAGAGGACGTCCTCGACAGGCTGCGCCTCGCCCGTCTGCTGAAATTCAAGCCGCTGTTCGGCCAGTTGATGGACAAAAGCCTGTGGTTCACGCACTGGCCGGCGATCCAGAACGTCAGCGGCCAGCCATCGATCGCGCTGCCTGTCCACGTCACCGATGCCGGCCTGCCGCTCGGCATCCAGGCCGCCGGCCGACCCGGCGATGAGGAGACCTTGTTGTCCTTCGCCGCGCAAATGGAGAAGATTTCCGGATGGCAGGCGCGGCGGGCGCCGCTGCGGATGCCGGCATAAAGCGGGCCGATTTCACCTGATGTGACAGCAAAGCCGTTTGCCCCCTGCTCCAATTCCCGCTAAGACGCCGCCGTTCATGCCAAGCTGGGAACCATGCCGATGACGGACGTCGCCGCCACCGCCGAAATGCAGGCCGCGCTGCTTTCGAGGGCACTGCCCTACATGCAGCGCTACGAAAACAAGACGGTCGTGGTGAAATATGGCGGCCACGCCATGGGCGATATTGCGCTCGGCAAGGCCTTCGCCCGCGACATCGCGCTGCTGAAGCAATCCGGCGTCAACCCGATCGTTGTCCATGGCGGCGGGCCGCAGATCGGCGCCATGCTGAGCAAGATGGGCATCGAATCGAAGTTCGAGGGCGGCCTGCGCGTCACCGACCAGAAGACGGTCGAGATCGTCGAGATGGTGCTGGCCGGCTCGATCAACAAGGAGATCGTGGCGCTGATCAATGCCGAGGGCGAATGGGCGATCGGCCTGTGCGGCAAGGACGGCAACATGGTTTTCGCCGAAAAGGCACGCAAGACCTTGATCGACCCGGACTCCAATATCGAGCGCGTGCTCGATCTCGGCTTTGTCGGCGAGCCAGTCGAGGTCGACCGCACGTTGCTCGACCTTCTGGCGCGCTCCGAAATGATCCCGGTGCTGGCGCCTGTGGCGCCCGGCCGCGACGGCCATACCTACAACATCAATGCCGACACCTTTGCCGGCGCCATCGCCGGCGCCTGCCAGGCGACACGCCTTCTGTTCCTCACCGACGTGCCCGGCGTGCTCGACAAGAACAAGAAGCTGATCGATGAACTGACCGTGGCCGAGGCCAAAGCCTTGATCAAGGACGGCACGGTGTCGGGCGGCATGATCCCCAAGGTCGAGACCTGCATCGAGGCGATCGAGCGCGGCGTCGAAGGCGTCGTCATCCTCAACGGCAAGACGCCGCATTCGGTGCTGCTCGAACTGTTTACCGAACACGGCGCCGGCACGCTGATCGTGCCGTGAGCGCAGGCTGACAGAAATCCAGGGCGGCGCATGCGCCAGGGGCGAACTCATCGCCTGAGGTGCCCAAGCGGCACGTGACCCGGCCCCTTAATGTTCTGCAGCACGAGCTGCGTGTGGACATCGCGCACGCCGTCGAGCCGCATCAGCCGGTGCATGACGAAGGCGTTGAGCTCGTCGACCGACGGCACCATCACATGCAGCAGGAAATCGTACTCGCCGGTCATCGTCCAGCACGACGACACCTCGTCCATGCGCTGCACGGCGGCGATGAAGGTTTCGGGCGAACCATCGCTGTGGGTTACGAGGCGCACCTGAATGAACACTTCGACCATCAGGCCGATGGCGCGGCGGCTGAGCACAGCGGCAAAGCCCTTGATGATGCCGGCGCTCTGAAGAGCCTCGAAGCGGCGCGCGCATGGCGTCGTCGAAAGGCCGATCTCCTGGGCCAGTTCGGACACAGGCTTGCGTCCGTCACGTTGCAAGATATCGAGCATCTTGATCTCAAAATCGTCAAACTGAGGCACTTTCACTCTCCTACAGCTTTGCTGTGGTGGCTTTTACCTCAAATCGCGTATTCGAGCCATCATCAAAGCGGATTTGCCTCACCGGACCCGGCTAAACTTTTATGATTAGTCGTGATTTCCAGGGAGAACAGCCATGACGATAAGCGTTGCCGATTATGCCCGCGAATGCGCGGCGCAAGGCCTTCGCGGCGACTATTCGGTCTGCCGTGCCGACTTCACCGTGGAGCAGAGCTACAATTACACCGCCGACGAGCAGGCGGTGTGGCGTACACTGTGCGACCGCCAGACGAAGCTGACGCAAAAGCTGGCACACCAGTCCTATCTCGACGGCGTCGCCACGCTGGGCCTGCTCGACAGGATTCCGGATTTCGGCGTCGTCAGCGAAAAGCTGCGCAAGCTTACCGGTTGGGAAATCGTCGCCGTGCCCGGCCTCATTCCCGCACCAGCCTTCTTCGTCCACCTCGCCAACAGGCGCTTTCCGGTGACCAATTGGCTGCGGACGAAACAAGAGCTCGACTACATCGTCGAGCCGGACATGTTCCACGACTTCTTTGGCCATGTGCCGGCGCTGACGCAGCCGGTCTTTGCCGATTTCATGCAGATGTATGGCGAGAAGGCCGAGCATCTGATCGCGCTCGGCGGCGACGAGATGATCAGCCGCCTCTACTGGTACACTGTCGAATACGGGCTGATCCAGGAAGCCGGCCAACCGCTGAAAGCTTTCGGCGCCGGGCTGATGTCGTCCTTTGCAGAACTTCAATTCGCGATTGAAAGCAAGGACGCGCACCATGTCCCCTTCGATCTGGAAACGGTGATGCGCACCAGCTACGAAATCGACAAGTTCCAGCGCGCCTATTTCGTGCTGCCGTCCTTCGACGTTTTGCGCGATGCCTTCCAGAACGTCGCGGATATGGCAACGATCATCGGACGCCACAAGGGCAAGCCGGCGCTCGACCCGGCGAAACTTTAGACGCTGGCCGGCCCGGCTGGGCCGGCCTTTTATACGCCGATGAGCTTGCCGAGGTGGTCGCCAAGCCGGCAGGCCAATGCGACGATTGTCGTCGTCGGGTTGCATTCGCCGGACGTGCAGAACACGGAGGAACCGCCGACATAGAGATTGTCCATGCCGTGCACCTTCGAGTTGGCGTCCACCACGCTCTTGGTCACATCCGTGCCCATACGCGTGCCGCCCATATGGTGGTGACCGGCCAGTTCCTCATTGGTCGGATAGTCCCCGCCACTGGCGACCCAGTCGGCGATGCGCACCCGGCCGAGATTCTTCCGGACGAGCGTCTTGCCGAACAGCCTCAGGCCCTCGAGCAGCGTGCGGCGCTCCAGCTCCGACTTTTTCCAGTGCAGCTCGATGCGCGGCACGCCGGCATGGTCGACATCGGTCTTCGACAACCGGATCTGGTTCGAGACCAGCGGCGCCTGTTCCCAGGCGACATAGAGCTGGGCGGCGCAGCGCAAGTTCTGGCTGAGTTGATAGGATACCCATTCCGCCATCTCGGGCACCGTGCAGGCGAGGTCGGCGATGACGCTTTTGATGCCCGGGGTACGGCATCTCGATCAGTCTGATGCCGAAATTCATGATCTCGAGGCGCTCCATGGCCGCCGGCGTGGGCGAGAAGAAAGCCTCGTTGGTGGCGTCGACCTCGAGCTCGCTATAGTCGGCGAGGATGGCATTGCCGCCCTCGAAGGTCGGATGCTCCATCCAGTATCGGCCGAGCGCTGTCGCCTTCGGCACCACGCCGCCGTTCGAGCGCTGGTTCGACCACAGAAGCAGCCGCGAGTTTTCCAAGCCGCCGGTGCAAACGATGAAATAGTCGGCGGCGAAGGACCCGGCATTCTGGCCGTTCGACCACAGTTTGGCGCCGGTCACTCGTCTGCCGTCGCCGGTAAGCTCGGTGGCATAGGTGCTGAGCACCACGGCCACGTTCCTGCTCCTGTCGAGTTCGTCGGCGAATTTTTCACCGAAGCGTACGGCCGGGCTCTTGATCAGCTGCACCCAGCGAATATCGTCCGAGATCGGCATATCCGGCCGGAAGTCGGGAAGTTCCAAGATGTCCTGGACTTCGGGCAGATAGGGCTCGATTTCGGCGCGGCTGATTGGCCAGCCGGTATCCGGCGCCCAGGCCTTGGGCTCGAAGTCCTGGCTGTCGAGCACCCGGCACCAGCCGGCCCAGTGATTGGAACTGCCGCCCATGAAGCGCAACCGGGTGATGTCGAGATCGAAATAGGGGTCGCCGACCGTGACGCCGCGGTAGAAATCCTGCGAATCGTCGCTGAACTCGCGGGAGCCGGCCTCCAGCACCACAACCGGAATGCCGGCCGCGCCAAGCTTCCTGGCAATCGTGGTGCCGGCTGGCCCGGAGCCGAGTATGCAGACCTTGGCGGCGAAGTTCGCAGCGCGAAATGCCTCATAGCTGTCGAAGATCAAGTGAGGTCGCTCCTTTTGAGGATCCAACCATTGACCTCGACGATCGCGTCCGGATCGGTATCGGGCAGCTTGCGGAACAGCGACAGGGCCGGCAATGCGATCAGCGCCTGCAGGATCGTGCGGCGCGATATTTTCTTGGTGAAGAAACTCATGGCACGTCTCTCGATGGCTTCGATCCACGCATGGCGTTCCCTGAACATACTCGCCAGGAGAAGCCAATTCCGTGCCAAACCTAGCGGCACACTTTGCTTAAGCCGTGTAAGCGGCCTGGCTGTGTCCAAACAGCGTTAGGATTTCCTTAATGAGCGAGACCGCTCAGGCCGCTTCGGAAATGTCCCTGTCCAGAATGGTCAGATTACGGCCGCGATGCTTGGCCTGGTAAAGGCGATGGTCGGCGGCACGCATCAGATCCGATACGCCGGCATCCTCACCGCAGGTGACACCGCCGATGCTGACGGTGAGGGGTATGACCCGCTCATCGACGGGACGGAAGCGGATCAGTTCGACTTCACGGCGAATGCGTTCGGCGACGCGTTTGGCTTCCTGTTCGGTGGCGCCGACCAGAAACGCACCGAATTCCTCGCCGCCGATGCGACCGATCACGTCGCCGCTGCGCACGCCGCGCTCGATCGCGCTTGCAATAAGGAGCAACGCCTCGTCGCCGGTCAGGTGGCCGTAGCTGTCGTTGATGATCTTGAAGTGGTCGGCATCGATGATCAGCAAAGCACCGCGATCGGATTTACGCCGGGAGGCGTCGAGCGCCGCAAAGAAGCTCTCGCGGTTGAGCATGCCGGTCATGTCGTCGCGGCTCGCTTTTTCCGACAGGCGCCGATGCGCTGCGGCGAGCTGGGCATGAGCGCGGGCGAGGTCGCGATGGGCGCTTTTCAACCTCTCGCCCTGCCAGAACGTGTAGGCGCCGGCGATCCAGGCGAGCGCCAGCGGACAGACCGTGGATGTCAGCCAGATCGTGCGGTTGATCGGAAAGCCAATTGCCGGCACGACGATGAGCGTCAACAAAAGCGAGACCGCGAGGGAGGCGAAAGCGACGGCGGCAGACTTCAGAAATATGCGGCTCATCGCTGGCTCCCCCTGAACCGTTTCTGTGCCAGCAAGCCCTGAATGCCACCTTTCGGCGATGCCTAAAATTTGAATCATCGCGCCATTTCCGCCACTCGCAACGCGCATAAGTTGTGGATAAAGCCTCTGCCAAAAGCATTGTTTCGTGCCATAAGGATTGCATGACCACGCTCCCGGATCCCGCCCGCTTTGCCCATGTCACCGACTGGGTGTTCGACCTCGACAACACGCTCTATCCGCACCATTCGAACCTGTTCTCGCAGATCGACGTAAAGATGACTGCCTATGTCGGAGAACTGCTGACGCTGCCACGCGACGATGCCCGCAAGCTGCAGAAGGAACTCTACCGCGAATACGGCACGACGCTCAACGGTCTGATGGCGCGCCACGGCATCGATCCCGACGACTTTCTCGAGAAGGTTCATGACATCGACTATTCCTGGCTGGTTCCCGATCCCGTTCTTGGCACCGCCATCCGCCAGCTTCCCGGCCGCAAGTTCATCTTCACCAATGGCGACCGCAGGCATGCCGAACGCACCGCGCGCCAACTCGGCATCCTCGACCATTTTGACGACATCTTCGATATCGTCGCTGCCGGGCTGAACCCCAAGCCGGCGCGCCAGACCTACGAGAAATTTGCGGAACTTCACGCCGTCACCGGCCACAATGCGGTGATGTTCGAGGATCTGGCCCGCAACCTGTCCGTGCCGAAATCGCTGGGCATGACCACGGTGCTGGTCGTGCCGCGCAACTTCGAGCCGACCTTCTCGGAGATCTGGGAACGTGACCCGGCCAATGAAGATGATGTGGATTTCGTCACCGACGATCTTGCCGAATTCCTCACCGCGATCGTTGACGTCACTGCTTGAGGCAGTTGCTTCGTGCAAAGCCGGATCGATACCGCAGCCCCGCGGCCTAAAGCGTGTAGAAACGGCTGATAATCCCCCAGGCCTCGTCGGCGGTGTCGACGAAATCGATGATGTCCTGGTCGCCGGGGGTGATTGTGCCTTGCTCCGCGAGGAAATCGAGGTCGATCGCCCTTTTCCAGAACGCCTTGCCGAACAGGATCACCGGCACGCGCTCCATGCGGCCGGTCTGGATCAGAGTCAGCGTCTCGAAGAATTCGTCCATCGTGCCGAAGCCGCCCGGAAACACCGCGACAGCCTTGGCACGCATGACGAAATGCATCTTGCGGACAGCGAAATAGTGGAAGTTGAAACAGAGCTCCGGCGTCACATAAGCATTCGGCGCCTGCTCGTGCGGCAACACGATGTTGAGGCCGATCGACGGTGCGCCAACATCGTCGGCGCCGCGGTTGCCGGCTTCCATGACGCCGGGTCCGCCGCCTGTCACCACGACGAATTCGCGATAATAAGAGGTGGCCGACTGCTGCGAGCAGAGGCGGGCGAATTTTCGCGCTTCCTCGTAATATTTACTGTTTTTCTCGAGGTTCTTCTTCTGCGTCTCGTTTTTGGCCGCCCAGGCTTCGCCGTCCGGCTCCGGGATGCGCGCCCCGCCGAACAGGATGACGGTCGAGCGGATGCCGCGCTCGGCCAGGATCATCTCCGGCTTCAACAGTTCGAGCTGCAGCCTGACTGCGCGCAATTCGCGCCGCGTCATGAAGTCGGGATCGTTCCAGGCCAGCCGGTAGGTCTCGGCACGCGTCTGCGGCGTGTCCGGCACGCTTTTCGACCGCTCCAGATCCTCGTCCGAATGCGGCAGCGGCGTCCACCCCGCCTTTTCCATAGGAGTCATATTACCTGCCCGTCCAATTATTCACTTGCGCCGTCCCGTGACGCAGCCGCGATTGACCCTCACCAAGCCTTCACATAGGGTCCGGCGACTTTCAAAACAGGTTAAGGTGCGGCCCCTTAACAGCTTGGTAATGGAGCGAATTCATGTCGAAGCCCGATCTGGCGAGCCTCGAGCACACTATCGAAACCGCCTTCGAGGAACGCGAGACGATTTCGACGGCAACCCGCGGGGCGACGCGCGACGCCATCCAGTCAGCGCTGGACCTGCTCGACCGGGGTATCGCCCGCGTTGCCGAGCGCCAGGCCGACGGCAAATGGCATGTCAACCAGTGGCTGAAGAAAGCGGTGCTGATGTCGTTCCGGCTCAACCCGATGGAGATCATCAAGGGTGGTCCGGGCCAGGCCGTGTGGTGGGACAAGGTGCCGTCGAAATTCGACGGCTGGAGTGCCATCGATTTCGAGAAGGCAGGTTTCCGCGCCGTGCCGTCGTCGGTCGTGCGGCGCTCCGCCTTTGTCGCGCCAGGTGCCGTGCTGATGCCGTCCTTCGTCAATGTCGGCGCCTATGTCGACAGCGGCACCATGGTCGACACATGGGCCTCGGTCGGCTCCTGCGCCCAGATCGGCAAGAATGTGCATCTGTCGGGCGGCGTCGGCATCGGCGGCGTGCTGGAGCCGATGCAGGCCGGCCCCACCGTCATCGAGGACAATTGCTTCATCGGCGCACGCTCCGAGGTGGTCGAAGGCTGCATTGTGCGCGAGGGCTCGGTGCTCGGCATGGGCGTCTTCATCGGCCAGTCGACGAAGATCGTCGACCGCGCCACCGGCGAGGTCTTCTACGGTGAAGTGCCGGCCAATTCCGTCGTCGTCGCCGGCTCGATGCCCGGCAAGCCGTTGCCCAATGGCGAGCCCGGTCCGAGCCTTTACTGCGCCGTCATCGTCAAGCGGGTCGATGCCAAGACCCGTTCCAAAACCTCGATCAATGAACTGCTTCGCGATTGATCCTTCGCAAAAAACGGACGCACCCGCTTGCTCGACAGACCTCGATTTCTATGGCTTTTCTTCAGCCTTTCCGGGCGAGTGAACCCCAGTGCCTATGTTTTGGCGGGTCTTTTGCCGCTCCTGGTTCAGCTTTTTCTGCTCTACCAGTTCTCGCGAACGCCGTTAGGCACCGCCGCAAGTCAGTACTGGGCGCTCGCCTGGTGGATCGCTGTGGTTGTCTCGACATGGTCGACCTTCGCGCTAACGGCGAAGCGGTTCCACGATTTCGGCAAGCCTACCTACTACGCATTGATCTCTCTCATCGTCGGCGCCATTCTCCTTATAATTTTGGCGTTTTTCAAAAGTGATCCCGGACCCAACCGCTACGGCAAACGCACCAATGCGCCGGCCGAATCCTGAGCGCCGATCGGGTATCTAGCCATGCGCTACCGTACGCTTGATTCGAAACTGATCATCGAAACCGCCGAACGACTGGAAAAACGCGTCGCCGAGCGGTTTCCCGATGCAGGCTTGCGGGGCGTCGCCATAGAACTTGTGTCGCTGTCGCGTGATCTGGCCAAGGCGGCGAAGGCGCTGGAGGCGCCGATCTGGTGGCTGCGCGGCGTCGTCGTCGCCGCCATTGCCGCCGGTGCGCTGATGTTCCTGTTCGTCGGCACCATCCTGCCGCTCGGCCGTATCTCGGGAACCGACGATGCCGTCCAGTCGGTGCAAGGCATCGAATCGTTGATCAACATGATCATCCTCGCGGTGCTCGGCTTCCTGGCCTTGATCCGAACCGAGGAGCGCATCAAGCGCAAGCAGGTGTTTCGCAAGCTTCACGGCTTGCGATCGCTGATCCATGTCATCGACATGCATCAGCTGACCAAGGATCCGGCAGCGCTTTCAACCGATTTCAAGCCGACATCGCATTCACCGGCACGCATAACCGACCGTGCCGATCTCGCCCGCTATCTCGACTATTGCTCCGAAATGCTGTCGATTACCGGCAAGATCGCCGCGCTGTTCGCCCAGTCGGTCAACGACAATGTGGTCGTCGATGGTGTCAACGACATCGAGTCCCTGAGTTCCAACCTGTCGCGGAAGATCTGGCAAAAGATCACGCTGATCGACGGTCCCTTGCGGTCGGCTCGTCCAAGTACCTAAGCTAATCTTAATCACCTTGGTCCAGCATGCCCCGTGGAGACTGTGTCGACCGGCACGGAGCACTCGACTGGCACACGACGAACCCCTGGCCAACCCGAAAGCGCGCGGAAAGCGAAGCGCCGGCGCGCGGCTGTTCGCCTGGTTTTCTTCACCGATCAGAGCGGAGCCGGAAGCTGTCCGCGCGCGGCTTCTCGATACCACTTTCGACCGCAAATTCGCTGTCCTGTTCGGCACCATCAGCGTCCTGGTGCTGGCAGTCAGCGCCGCGGTCGTCACCGGCGACCGGTGGCCTTATGCCTGGATCGCGGCCGACCTCATCCTGTTTGCCGTCCGCTTCCTGCTGATGCGGGAATGTGAGCGGGCCCGCAAGCGCGGGGGAACGGGGCCGCAGGCGGGCCTCATGGCCGCCGGGGGGCCATGGTCGGTGATTTTCGGCCTCGGCTGTTATGGCTGCGTCGTCAGCGGGCATATGGCGCTCGCCGTGCTGGCTGCCCTGAATGTCGCAGGCGTCGTCGGCGTGGTGTCGTCCCGCAACGCAGCGACCCCGCGCTACGCCATATTCGTCATGCTGGCCGTGAGCCTGCCTTTCCTGGTTGGCGCGCTGTTTTCTCCGGCGCCCGGAATGTCTATCGTCGGATTTCAAGTGCCGTTCTATGTGGCCGGCGTCATCATCGTGCTGCTTCAAAATCATGCGATCAACGCCCGCATGATCCGCGCCGAACTGGACAATCGCGATCTGGCAATCAAGGACGCGCTGACCGGCCTGCCAAACCGCATCTTCCTTCAGGAGAAACTGCGCGGCATGTGCAGTGAGCTTGCGGCGCCGGCAGCAAATGGCGGCAGGCCGTTTGCCGTCCTCAGCATGGACCTCGACGGCTTCAAACACGTCAATGACCGCTTCGGCCACGCGGTCGGCGACATGCTGCTGCGCAAGGTGGCCGAACGATTGAAACGCGCTTTCCGACCCGGGGATGTGGTCTTTCGCATCGGCGGTGACGAATTCGTAATCCTGCTGCCCGGCACGTCCGAGATCGAAGCCACCTACCTGGCAAAGCGGGCCATTGAGAAGATTTCGGTACCTTTCGACCTTGGCCTGGGCACCGCAATACCCATCGGGTTGAGCATTGGAAGCGCCTTCGCGCCTGCCGACGGCGGCGAGCCTGAAATTCTTCTCACCTGTTCCGATCACGCGCTCTATGAAGCCAAGCGCACCGGCAAGGGCCGTTACTGGGCACATGTGCGGGCCGCGAACTGACGATCACAGCGATCATTGGGGCCTTTTGTCGCCCCCGTCCATCCAACATCCCGCCTAAAGCGCCGCGTATGACGCGATCCATGCGACGCGCTTTAAGTCGTCGTTCTTACGCGTGTCGTTGTCCCCAAACCGCTGTGCACCCACGGGTTAAGCCCGAGGGCATGCTTTTGGGCGGCACTAGGCCTGCGGCTATACGGCATGAAAACCATAATCTTGGCGGGATGGCTGGCCCTTATGTCTGGCCGTGACAGGCCTTGCGCTTTCGACTATCGCTTTTGCCCATGACGTTGCCGACCGATCCCGCTGGAAATCTCGCCGCCCTTATCCGCTGCCCCTCGGTGACGCCGATTGAGGGCGGGGCACTGAGCATGCTGGAAAAAATGCTGAAACCACTCGGCTTTTCCGTCGAGCGCCCGGTTTTTTCGGAGGACGGCACGCCCGATATCGAAAATCTCTATGCGCGGCGATCCGGCAACGGTCCGCACCTGATGTTCGCCGGGCATACCGACGTGGTGCCGGTCGGCGACGAGACCTCATGGACGCATCCGCCTTTCGCCGCCGAGATCGCCAAAGGGGAGATGTTCGGCCGCGGTGCCGTCGACATGAAGGGCGGCATCGCCTGTTTCATCGCCGCGGTGGCGCGCCATCTCGGTTCGAAAGGCGGCCTGAAAGGCTCGGTCTCGCTGCTGATCACCGGCGACGAAGAAGGGCCGGCCATCAACGGCACGACAAAGCTGCTCGAATGGGCGGCCGCCAAGGGCGAGAAATGGGACGCGTCTATCGTCGGCGAGCCGACCAATCCCGGCGCGCTGGGCGACATGATCAAGATCGGCCGGCGCGGCTCTTTGTCCGGCAGCATCATCGTCAACGGCCGCCAGGGCCATGCGGCCTATCCGCAGCTTGCCGACAACCCGGTGCGCGGGCTGATGACGCTGGTCGACGCCTTGCTGCACCCCGTCTTCGACAAGGGCACCAAGGACTTCCAGCCGACCAATCTGGAGGTGACCTCGATCGATGTCGGCAACCCAGCCACCAATGTCATTCCGGCAAAGGCGACCGCCACCTTCAACATCCGCTTCAACGACACATGGACCGCCGAGACCATCCAGGCGGAAATCCACAACCGTCTCGACAAGGCGGCGAAGCGCAAGAAATACCGGGCCGGCAAGACGACGCCGGTCGATTACGAGCTTGTCTGGCGCGACCGGCCGAGCCACGTCTTCCTCACCCGCGACGACCGGCTGATCGAAGCGCTCAGCGGTTCGGTCAAGGCGGTGATCGGCAGGAAGCCGGCGCTTTCCACCTCCGGCGGCACCTCTGACGCGCGCTTCATCAAGGAGTATTGTCCGGTGGTCGAGTTCGGGCTGGTCGGCAAGACCATGCACATGGTCGATGAACGCGTCGCGCTTGCCGACCTCGAGACGCTGACGCAGATCTATCAGCGCTTCATCGAAGACTGGTTCGCGCAAGGCGCATCGTAACCATGCTTTCGGCCGATGAAACCTATGCTTCGCTGACCGGCGCCTGGCGACTGATGCTCGGCAAGGCCGACGGGCTGCGCCAGCTCGACCTTTCGGCCGACGGTTTCTGGAATTCCTTCTTCGCCATCGTTGTCGCGGCACCGGCGCTGATCGTCGGCTGGGTCGGCCTTGCCAATGAGATCGGCGATCCGAATGCATTCGCGGGGCGCTTCAGCATGCTGATCCGGCTGGCGACGGTTGACATCGGCGCCTGGGTGTTGCCGCTCGTCGGCCTTGCCCTGGTCGCGCCGCGCGCCGGCATTGGCGGGCGCTTCGTCCACTATGTCGTCGCCAGCAACTGGGCGTCTGCGATCATCGCCTGGATAATGCTGCCAGCAGCGCTGATCAGGCTTTTCCTGCCGTCCGCCAACGAGTTCGCCGTACTGGCGTCGCTGCTTTTGTTTGCGCTGTCGATGATCCTGACCTGGCGGATGACAAACGCCGCCATCGGCAGGGGCGCAGCTGTCGGCAGCGCTGTCTTCGCCGGCATGTTCGTGGCGTCGCTGGTCGTTCTGTTCGGCCTGGAGGCGCTGCTCGGCATCGCTGCACCGAGCGAGACCGGGACTTGAAGCATCTACAAGGCCCGCTTGCAGAGAAATGCGTGAAACGTCGGGCTGTCATTTATGCGCTGGAGCGCGTGTAACGATCTGGCCTAGGTGACGCTGTCTGATCGGCACATCTAGCGGCGTCATCCGAACGGCTGCGAATAGTCGACGCCGATAAGAAAAAGCCCGTCGGGCGGCGCCACCTGGCCACAGGCGGCACGGTCGCGCGCATCGAGCGCCGCCTTCAGGTCGGCACTTGTCCAGCCGCCTTCGCCGACGCGCTTCAGCGAACCGACCATGGAGCGCACCTGATTGTGCAGGAACGAGCGCGCCGAGGCTCGCACTTCGATCACGTCACCCAAACGACTGACATCCAGTCGGTCGAGCGTGCGCATCGGGCTGTCGGCCTGGCACTGGGTCGAGCGAAACGTGGTGAAATCATGCCGCCCCAGCAGCACCTTTGCCGCCTCGTGCATGGCCTCGGCGTCGAGCCGCTTCGGCACCCACCAGATCTTGCCCTTGTCGAGCGCCGCCGGCGCGCGCCGGTTGACGATGCGGTAGAGATAATGGCGGCCGATCGCCGAGAAACGGGCGTCGAAGCTATCGGGCACGACAGCCGCCTTGAGAATGGCGATGCGCGCCTTGGCCGTTTGCAGGTGGGCATTGACGGCATCGCGCACCTTGTCATCAGGCCATGCCTTGACGAGATCGACATGCGCCACCTGAGCGGTCGCATGGACGCCGGCATCGGTGCGGCCGGCGCTGCGCAGCGAGACCTGTTCGCCGCAGAATTTCTCGATCGCCTGCTCGATCGCCTGCTGCACCGAAGGCTGGTCTGCCTGACGCTGCCAGCCGGCATAGAGGCTGCCGTCATATTCGATGTCGAGGCGAAAACGCGGCATTCCTAAGCAGGATTGAGGTTAGGCGGCGAGCGCGGAGCTAAAGGCCGAAGCGTAGACCAGCCTGCCGGTCTCAGGCGCCTCGCCCCAGGCCAGCGCCTGCAGCGCTTCGCCCTGGTACTCGCTTTCGAACTTTTCGGCGCGCGCATGGCTGTAGCCGAAGCGGCCATAATAGGCAGGATCGCCAAGCACTACCGCCAGCGCCTCGCCGGCTTCCTTCAGGCGGATATGCGCCTCGCGGATCAGCGCGCCGCCGATGCCGGTGCCATGGAATGACGGCTCGACCGCCAGGGGCGCCAGCGCCACCGCGGGAAAGCTCTGGCCGCCGTTCTGCACGAAAAGCCGCGAAAACAGGATATGCCCGACCACCTGTCCATCTTCTTCCGCCACCAGTTCGACGACGGCGTCGCCGCCGCTGACCAGCGCATCGACCAATCCGGCCTCCGCCTGCTGGCCGAATGCGTGTTCCTCGACAAGGCGGATCGCCTCGCGGTCTCGCGGCGTCGCCGCGCGTATCGACATCATGCTCATGAGAACTTCATTCCTTTTTCGAGCTTGGCCCCGCGCAGAAACTCCTGCGCGGCAATGGGCCTTCCGCCCGCACGTTGAACTTCGACCAACCTGATCGCGCCTGACCCGCAGGCGACCGTCAGCCGGTCGTCGAGAATTCCTCCCGGCTCGCCGGCGCCTTGCGAAAGCGTCGAGCGAAGCAGTTTCAGCCGTTCCAGGCGGCCGCCGATTTCGGTCTCGCACCATGCGCCGGGAAAGGGCGACAGGCCGCGAATCTGATTGTGGACTTCGCCAGCAGGCCGCGTCCAGTCCACGCGCGTCTCCGCTTTATCGATTTTTTTGGCGTAGGTCACCCCCACCGTCGCCTGAGTCGTAAATGTCAGGGCGTCCCGTTCCAGCCGTGCCAGCGCTTCCGCCATCAGCGCGGCGCCAATCAGCATCAGCCGATCGTGCAGATCGCCGGCCGTCGTATCGGGTCCGATGGCGCATTTTTCGACCATCGCCACCGGGCCGGTGTCCAGGCCTTCTTCCATCCGCATGACCATCATGCCTGTCTCGGTATCGCCGGCGATGATGGCGCGCTGGATGGGGGCGGCGCCGCGCCAGCGCGGCAACAGCGACGCGTGACCATTGAGGCAGCCGAGCCGCGGCGCCTCGAGAATGGGTTTGGGCAACAGCAATCCATAGGCGACGACCACGGCGACATCGGCCCGCAAGGCGCGGAACGCCTGCTGCTCGACCTCGCTTTTCAGCGACACCGGCGTCCGCACCTCGACGCCCAGTTGCTCCGCCTCGCGCTGAACCGGCGACGGCGTCAGTTCCAGCCCGCGGCGACCGGCGGCGCGCGGCGGCTGCGTGTAGACGGCTTCTATCTCATGTCCGGCTTCCGCGATCGCCCGCAGCGTCGGCACGGAGAATTCGGGCGTACCCATGAAGATGACGCGCAGGGGCATTTTTGAGCCCTATCCCACCAACTTGCCCGGCGCCTTGTTGCCTGCCTTGTCCCTGGCGAGCTTCTTGAACTTCTTCACCACCATGTCGCGCTTCAGCTTCGAAATGTGGTCGATGAACAGAACGCCGTTGAGATGGTCGATCTCATGCTGCAGGCAAGTCGCCATCAGCCCTTCGGCCTCGATCTCCTGCAGCTTGCCGTCGCGATCGAGATATTTGACCCGCACGACGGCGGGACGCTCGACCTCGGCATAGTAATCCGGGATCGACAGGCAACCCTCCTCGTAGACCGAGCGCTGATCGGCGCTCTCGAGGATTTCGGGATTGATGAAGACATGCGGCGCCGGCGTCTCGTCTTCCTTGGCGAGGTCGATCACCAGCATGCGCAGCGGTTCGCCGACCTGGATCGCCGCCAGACCGATGCCCGGCGCATCATACATGGTGTCCAGCATGTCGTCGGCCAGTTTGCGCAAGGCGCCGTCGACACGCTCGACGGGTTTTGAAACCTGGCGCAGGACGGGATCGGGAAGGATGATGAGCGGCTTGATCGACATGGCGTCTCACCTAAGACCTCGCACGAAAAGCGTCAACCGGGGCATTTGCAGCGCCGTTCACGTTTTGATCTGTGCCGTCAGGCCGAATCATCTATGCTGTCCAATATGAACGAGTTGACCACCATCCTGTCCGAACCGATCGCCCGGCTCGGCGCCACGACGATCACGCTCGGCCACGCATTGGCATTCGGCGCGATCCTGATCCTGGGTCTGTTCGTGGCGCTCGTCGCCGCGCTCTGGCGCTCGGCGAAAGCGCGTGCGGTGGCTGCCGCTGAAGCCGCCGACCACGCCCGCGACGCCGAGGCGCGGATGGCCGGCATCTTGGCAAGCCAGGCCGAGATGCAGGGCCGCATGGGCGCCATCGCCGAAGTGTTCGGGGCCCGGCAGGCCGAACTCACACAGTCGATCGGCCAACGTCTCGACGCGATGACCGGCCGTCTCGGCCAGACCATGACCGAGCAGACGAAATCGACGCATGAGAGCCTCGCCAAACTGCAGGAGCGGCTGGCGGTCATCGATACCGCGCAAGGCAATATCCAGTCGCTCGCCAGCCAGGTCGTTCAGCTTCAGGCAATCCTCTCCAACAAACAGACGCGCGGCGCCTTCGGCCAGTCGCGCATGGAGGCGATCGTCGCCGATGGCCTGCCGCACGGCGCCTACGAATTTCAGGCGACCCTGTCGAACGGCAGCCGACCCGATTGCCTGGTGAAGATGCCGAACGGCGCGCCCGCACTTGCCATCGACGCCAAGTTTCCGCTGGAAGCGTGGAACGCCATCCGTGCCGCCGAAGGCGTCGATTTGCAGAAGGTCGCCGCACAAGGGTTTCGGCGTGATATCGAGGTGCATGTCCGCGATATTTCCGAAAAATACCTGATCCAGGGCGAGACGCAGGACACCGCCTTCATGTTCGTGCCGTCGGAATCGGTGTTCGCCGAGATCCACGAGAATTTCGAGGGGATTGTGCACAAGGCGCACCGCGCCCGCGTCGTCATCGTCTCGCCGTCGCTGCTGATGCTGTCGATCCAGGTCATCCAGGCGATTCTCAAGGACGCCCGCATGCGCGAGCAGGCGCATCTGATCCAGGGCGAAGTCATCCGGCTGATGGAGGACGTCTCGCGCCTCGACGAGCGGGTGCGCAAGCTGCAGAGCCATTTCGGCCAGTCGGCGAAGGATATCGACGACATCCTCGTCTCGACGTCGAAGGTGACCAAGCGCGGCCAGAAGATCGAGGCGCTGGAGTTCGGCGCGCAGCCGACGGAGGAAGACGCCGGATCGGCCGGGACGACACATGGGACCGCCGCGAGGGCCGAAGCAGGCGCGCGCGTCGCCGACTCCAAGACCGGCCAGCTGAGGCTAAGGGTGGTCGAAGGCGACGACTGAGAAGCTATTGCTCCTCGATGATCGTCGTGCCTTCGAACTCCGGCAGCCAGTGCAGCGCCGAGCGGTGCCAGATCTGTTTTCTCGGGATCAGTTGTTCGCGCTGCCGCGCCGTGCCGACCCTGATGCCGTAGACTTTCGGCCCGTCGCCAACCGAGGTGGCGTAGAGATGCGAACCGCACTCGCCGCAAAAGGCCTGGGCGCGCCTGGCGCCGCTCGGTGCGGTCTTGATGTAGATCTTCGGCGTGCCCTTGGTGATCCGGTAGTGGTCCTCCGGCGCCGGCACGGTCACGCGGAAGGCCGTGCCCGTCAGTTGCTGGCAATCGGTGCAGTGGCAGATACTGGTCTTTTCCGGATCGACTTCCGCCTCGTAAGTGATGGCGCCGCAATGGCACCCGCCGTCGATCTTCATCTTCATTCCTCCCAAAATCCGTTCGGCAACAACCGCTCAAGGTTTTTCATCGAGCCACGACTGACGCTAGTACCGTGCCGGGAATAAGCTATAGTTCAGATGCTAATTACTGCCGGGCGCTTGCACAATGGCTGGACTGGGTGAACAGATTGCGCGTCAGCAGCGCACCATGGGACCTCTCCTGGTGGCGGCAGTGGTCATCGGCCTTATAGGTCTGCCCGTCGCAGCCTGGCTCGATCTCCGAGACCTATCGGAACGGATGCTGCGCACGCAAGCCAGCGAAATCAGCCGGATCATCGACGAAATGCGCGGATTCTACGGCAGCGAAGTCGTGGGACGCGTGCTGAAAGCAGACGACGCCGTGACCGCGACGCACAACTACCGGGACGTGCCAGGCGCGATCCCTATTCCAGCAACCCTCTCAATCGAACTCGGCAAGCGCATCAGCGCTCACGACGGGTCCGTCAAATATCGGTTCGTCTCGGATCTACCTTTCAAAGGTCGCGACCCCCACCAGCTCGATATATTCGAGCGGAATGCAATCTTTGCTTTGCGCGCCAACCCGAGGGAGCCGATCATCGAAGTCTCGGGTTCGCTGTTTGACCGGCACGTCCGCGCCGCGGCCCCGGTTGTAATGGGACAAGTCTGCGTGACCTGCCATAACTCACACCCGGACAGCCCCAAGACGGACTGGAAGGTAGGGGATGTCCGAGGGATCCAGGAGATATCAGTCAATCAGCCCATCGCTGCGAACGTCCTCGCTTTCAAATATCTGCTCCTATATTTCGGTTTCGCGGCGGCGGCGGGCCTGACGTTCATTCTCCTGCAGCGTCGGCAGTCCGTCTTGGTTCAGGGCATCAATAAGGAGCTTTCCGAGGCAAACGACTTCCTAGCCGCGATTTCATTGAAGATCGCCAAATACCTCTCGCCTCAAATTTACAAAAGCATCTTCAGCGGCCAGAAGGACGTCACCATCGCGACCGAGCGCAAGAAGCTCACGATCTTTTTTTCCGACGTCAAGGATTTCACCGCGATCGTGGAACGGCTCCAGCCCGAGGACCTGACGGTTCTCCTCAACGAGTATTTCACCGAGATGTCGACGATCGCGCTCAGACACGGCGCCACCGTCGACAAGTTCATCGGCGACGCGCTTCTTGTGTTCTTCGGAGACCCCGAGACGCAAGGCGTCGAGGAAGACGCGAGAGCCTGCTTGCGCATGGCTGTCGACATGCAGCGTCGGCTGGAGCAGTTGAACAGGGTGTGGCGTGACCGCGGAGTCGAACGGCCCTTCCAAGCTCGCATGGGCATCAACACGGGCTATTGCAATGTTGGAAACTTCGGTTCCGATGATCGGATGGACTACACGATCATCGGAGCCGAAGCGAACTTGGCGGCCCGTCTGCAGTCGATTGCCAAGCCCGGCGGCATCTGCCTCAGCTATGAGACTTACGCGCTCGTCCGCGACCTTGTCCGGGCGCGCCCGTTAGCACCGATTGCCATGAAGGGGATCAGCCGGGAGGTTGTCCCCTACGAAGTCGAGGGCCTCCTGGGTGAACTGGCCCAGCGCCCTCAGGTCATCAGCGAGCACGCGACTGGCCTCGACTTGTTCCTCGATGTTGAGGCAATCGACGAGAACGGGGTCGAGCGGGCGAAGAAACGACTTTCGGAGGCGCTCCTGGCCTTAACCATCCGAAGCAAGCCCGCCGCTTTTTAGGTTCTTGAACGTCTGACCGCATTTGAGACTTCAACGAAGTGATCTCCATGCCGTGTGGATCTACAGAGCACATTGGCAAGCGCCACTAGACCGGCCGTTCGAGAACGGACGCGCGGGACTAGTGCATGGACCAGCGCGGTTTACGAGCGAATTAGAAATCGGTTGACGTCAGCCGGCTGGCGCCAGCGCCAGATTATGCCTCTTGCGGTTGGGCGTTTCTCTTGGTTCATTTCGCTTGCCACAATCGGAGGAAACGAATCATGGCTAAAGGTGCGATGAAGGCGGGCAAAGAAGCCCGCAAGCCGAAAAAGGACGCGAAGAAACCCGCCGCTGCCCCGACCCTGAAAGCGCCGCCCGTCAAAGCGACCAAACTCAAGGACAGGTAACTCTCGGCGTTTCGACGCGAGGTCATGACCGGCGGCATTTCAGGACCAATCGACATTCAGCGATTGGTCCTGAAATGCCGCCGGCGTTGCTGTTGATTGGGCACCCGAAATTTTTAAATCAATGCAGTGAGACGGCTTCGCGCTTTCCCCGAAATCGGCCGGGACGACCCGCAATCCAATGGAGCGAGCCGATGTCATGGATTCTTCTCTTCTTCGCTGGCCTGTTCGAGATCGGCTGGGCGATCGGCCTCAAATACACTGATGGCTTTTCGAGGCCGCTGCCGACGGTCCTGACGATAGTCTCGATGGTCGTCAGTCTCGCCTTGCTCGGACTGGCACTGAAGACGCTGCCGGTCGGCACGGCTTATGCGGTGTGGACCGGCATCGGCACCGTCGGCACGGCGCTGCTTGGCATCTGGCTGCTCGGCGAGCCTGCGACCGCGATCAGGCTGGCCTGCATCGCACTCGTCGTCTGCGGCATCATGGGATTGAAACTCGCGGCCTAAAGCGCGTCGCGTCTGAAGAGATTCATGCGGCGCGCTTTAGTTCTTGTTTTTATGCATGTCGTCCCAAAACCGCTGCGCACTTTTGGGCGACATGCATAGGTTTTGCTGCAAGGCCGCAGCACAAACGCCTTCAGGGCCGCTGCAAGGCGGCCCTGAATTTGATTCGTGAATCGCGCTTTAGGAGCGCTAGCGAGCGGAAAAGCCCGGAGGCGTCCTGCCGGTGCGCTGCTTGCGCGCCGCATAGCGCGCGTCGCGCTTGGCCTTGCGCTCGGCCTCGTCGGCAAGCAAACGAGCGATGCGCTCGTTCTCTTCGGCTTCCCGGATCTTCGCTTCCGCCTGCGCCGCTTCTTCCGCGGCAATACGCGCTGCTTCGGCAGCAGCTTCGCGCTCGGCCTTTTCGGCCGCTTCGCGCGCCAGCTTTTCCTGCTTCAGCCTGGCCTTTTCGGCCTCGCGTATCGCACGAGCTTCGAGGATTGCCTTGCGTTCGGCCTGTCGTGCCAGCACCGCTGGATGGTCTGCTGCCGGCCTTGCCTTGAAGCGCTCGAGAAGCGCCTTCTTTGCTTCGTTTGCGGCATTGCGCCGCTCGAAAACGTCTTTTTCCCTATAGATAGCCAAGTCCACTTCCCTGGAGTCAATTTGCGAGGCTTACATACGCGTGAAAACCCAGAGTTCAAGCGCCAAAACGGTATGCCAGCCATGAAATTCTGAGCTGTTGCAGTCGGGAGACGCCTCTTCGGCTGAATTCGGCTGAAACGGACATGCACTGTTCACCATCCGCCCCTCTGGTGGCGCGGCGGACTGGTCGCTACCTGTAGCGCGAAGAACAAAACACTGGGATGGCACATGATGGAACTCGGTCTCTATACCTTCGCCGACGTCAGCCCGGAACCGGGCCCTGGTGCCATCGGTGCGCATGAGCGGCTGCGCAACCTGATCGAGGAGATCGAGTTGGCCGACCAGGTCGGCCTCGACGTGTTTGGGCTGGGCGAGCATCACCGTCCCGATTATGCGGCTTCAGCGCCGGTCGTAGCCCTGGCCGCGGCGGCCGAACGCACCCGGCGCATAAAGCTGACCAGCGCGGTCACCGTGCTATCCTCCGACGATCCGGTTCGCGTCTTCGAGCAGTTTGCGACGCTCGACCTTCTATCCGGCGGCCGGGCCGAGATCATGGCCGGGCGCGGCTCGTTCATCGAATCCTTTCCGCTGTTCGGCTACAATCTCGAAGACTACGACGAGCTCTTTGCCGAAAAGCTCGACCTGCTGCTTGCCGTCCGCGATCATGTCAAGGTGACCTGGTCGGGCAGGCTGCGCGGTCCGATCAACGATCGCGGCGTCTACCCCCGCCCGTTCCAAGACAGATTGCCGATCTGGATCGCGATCGGCGGCACGCCGCAATCCGCCGCGCGGGCCGGCGCGCTCGGCCTGCCGCTGGCGCTGGCCATCATCGGCGGCGCGCCGGCGCGGTTCGCGCCGCTGTTCGATATTTACAGGGAAACGGCCAAACGGGCCGGCAGCGATCCGGCTGATCTCGCCACCAGCCTCAACGTCCACGGCTTCATCGCCGAGACCACCGATCAGGCGGCTGACGATTTTTATGGGCCGCAGGCTGAGGTGATGAACCGCATCGGCCGCGAGCGTGGCTGGGGTCCGACGTCGAGGGCACATTTCGACCAGTCGCGCGGCCCGGACGGCGCGCTGTTTGTCGGCAATCCCGAACAGGTGGCCGAGAAGATCGTTGCCCAGCACAGGATATTCGGCAACGATCGCTTCCTGCTGCAAATGGCGATCGGCACCATGGCGCACGCCAAGATCATGAAGGCGATCGAACTCTACGGCACCAAGGTGGCTCCGATCGTGCGGAAGGAAACGGCGAACGCCAGCCCCGCCGTGGCAGCGCCGGCCGCCTGATTCCCAGTGACCTGATTCACAGCAAGGCCGTTACGGCCTTCCGTCAATGCGTCAACGCCGGCTAACGGAACTTTGAAGCCGCAAAGGCGTTTCCGCCCACGGTCTACGCCAATCGCGGTGTGCCGCCGAGGGCCAGAATGAAAGCCGAACCCGCCGCTTCGGGCGCAGGCGCTGCCGATAGCCCGGATTCGCGCGCCGAGGCGCGTGCGGATACCCATCTGGTGCGCTCGCTGCTCATTGGCATCTTCATCCTTATGGCGATCTTCGCGCTCTACTTCGCCCGTGCCTTCTTCATGCCGGTCATTCTGGCTTTCCTGCTGGCGCTGACGCTGACGCCGATCGTCCGCTTCCTGCGCAAGCACGGCTTGCCCGATGTCATGTCGGCGACATTGCTGGTGCTGCTGTCGTTCTGCATCATCGCTGTCGCAGGGTATCTGCTCAGCGGCCCGGTCATCGACCTCATCAACAACACCTCGTCGATCGGCCAGCAGCTTGCGGAACGTCTGGCGCAACTGCGCCGTCCGTTCGAAAGGATCGTGGATATCTCGCGTCAGATAGAGGGACTAACGCAGACCTCCCAGGAGCCCGGCGTTCAAAGGGTGGCCATGGCGCCATCGGGCATTCTCTCGCAAGCCGCCGGCAATGTGCTGTCGGCCGCCACCAGCGTCACCATTGTCTTCGTCCTGTCGCTGTTCCTGCTCGCCTCCGGCACGATGTTCTATGAGAAGATTGTCCAGTCCTTCCCCAGTCTCAGCGAAAAGAAGCGGGCGCTGCGCGTCGTCTACGACGTTGAACGTGAAATCTCGCACTATCTGCTCACCGTCACGGTCATCAACGCGGGTCTCGGCACGGTTATCGGGCTCGGCCTGTGGGCCCTCGGCCTTCCCAACGCGCAGGTCTGGGGGGCGGCAGCGGCTCTGCTCAATTTCCTGCCCTATATCGGTGCGCTGATTACGATCACGCTGGTTACCGTCATCGCGCTGATCAGCTTCGAGACGATCTCCTATGCGCTGCTGGCGCCAGCCTTCGTCATTTTGTGCGACGTCATCGAAGGCCAGTTCGTGACGCCGACGGTGGTTGGCCGCCGCCTCGAGATCAACGCCGTGGCGATCCTCATCGCCATTGCCTTCTGGTCCTGGCTGTGGGGTTTCGTCGGCGCGCTGATGGCGGTGCCGCTGCTGGTCGTCATCAAGGTGTTCTGCGATCATTTCGACGGCCTCAGCCATGTCGGCAATTTCCTGGCGGCGCAGCATACGGCGATTGAGGACGAGCAGATTTCAGAGACCGAGAAGGCGTCGGGCGTATGATCAAAGAAGTGGCATAAGTTCCGGAGGGGTCCCTCGGACTCAAAATGCCAGAGCGTCCTTTGCGCCTGCTTGGACGCGCGGCGTCTGTTCAATTTTTTGAATTTGCGGCCGTGGCGGTCGCTTCCTACATCCCTCCCGTCCACAGGATCCCCGCCATGACCGTCCTTTCCGTCCTCGACCTGTCGCCGATCATCGAAGGCAGCAACGCTTCGCAATCGCTCGCCAATTCACTCGATCTCGCCCGCCATGCCGAGCGGCTGGGATACAGGCGCTATTGGCTGGCCGAGCATCACAACATGCCGGGCATCGCCAGCGCCGCCACCTCCGTCGTTATTGCCCACGTCGCCGGCGGTACCAGAACGATACGCGTCGGCGCCGGCGGCATCACGCTGCCCAACCATTCGCCGCTGGTCATCGCCGAGCAGTTCGGCACGCTTAACGCATTGCATCCCGGCCGCATCGACCTCGGCCTCGGCCGGGCGCCGGGCACCGACATGGGCACGGCGCGCGCGCTGCGCCGCAATCTCGAAGCCGGCGCCGATAGTTTTCCGCAGGATGTCGTCGAGCTGATGGGCTATTTCCAGCCGGCCGAAGACGGTCAGCGTATCCGCGCCGTGCCCGGCGAGGGCGAGCAGGTGCCGATCTGGATCCTGGGCTCAAGCCTCTATGGCGCACAGCTCGCAGCCATGCTCGGCCTGCCCTACGCCTTCGCCTCGCATTTCGCACCGGCCGAACTCGATCACGCACTGGAGATCTACCGCTCGCGCTTCCAGCCATCGAAGCAGCTCGATAAGCCCCATGTCATGCTCGGCCTCAATGTGTTCGCTGCGCCCTCCGACGCCGAGGCGCGGCTGCTGTTCACTTCGCTGCAGCAGGCCTTCGTCAATCTGCGCACCGGCCGGCCAGGCCGATTGCCGCCGCCGGTCGAGGGATATGAGCGCGACCTCGATCCGATGGCCAAAACCATGCTTGGCCAGGCGCTGTCCTGCGCCGTCGTCGGCGCCCCGGAGACGGTCAGGCAAGGCATAGAAGCCTTTATCCGTCGCACCGGCGCCGACGAGCTGATGGTCACCGCGCAGATTTTCGATCACGCAGCGCGGGTGCGATCGTTCGAGATCCTGAGCGACGCCCACAAATCGCTGTCGGAAGCGGCCTGACAGCGGCACGGCTGGAAAGCCGTTCTGTAGCAATGCCTCGCGCCCCCTCTGGCCTGCCGGACACCTCGCGGGAGTGAGTGGGCGCGGTGCTGACGCTGCCGATCTCCCGGTCCAAACACCCCCAAAGTGGGGGAGATGGCCGGAGCACCAACGAGGAGACCTCGTCGACGGTCACAAGCTACGGCGCTTACCTTGCCGCCAAGGACGGCGGTCGCGAGCAAGGATGCCGGCAGGCAGGTGAGGGCTGACCAAGGCCGTGCTCAGGCCAGCTTGGCCAAAAGCTTCATGAAAATGGCGACCTCCTTGGCGGAAAGCGGCGCCAGCGTTTCCTCCGTGATGTCGCGGGCGATCGGGATCAGCCGCTCGACGGCATCGCGGCCCTCAGCGGTCAAACTGACCAGCAGGCGCCTTTTGTCGACCTCATGCTTGGAGAGCTCGACCAGGCCGCGCGCCTTGAGCCGGTCGATGACGCCTTTCACCGTCGCCGCATCCATGGCGATCAGGCTGCCAAGCTGGTTCTGCGAGGTCTCGCCGACATCGTGCAATTTGGCCAGGGCGGCAAACTGCGGCGGTGTCAGGTCGGCGATGTGCGCGGCGAAGATCGAGACATGGCGCTGGTGCGCCTTGCGCAGGATGAAGCCGACCTGATCCTGCAAGCGGTAATCGTTTTCGTCTGGCTCCTCGGCCTCGACCAGCTTGAGCTTGACGTCCTCGGCGCTCACCGCAGCCCGTCCCAAGCCTTGATGTCTTTTGCCGCAAGGCCGCCCATGCGGTCGTGCACGCGCGGGCCGCAGGTCATGGCGAGACAGAACAAGATCTCATTGGGACGAGGCCCGTCGCTGATGCCGATCTCCATGGCATCGAAATGGCTGCGCACATAGGCGGCGTTGATATGGCCGAGCGGCACGTCGAGCCGCGAGCCGAAGGCACCGACCTTCTTTGCCGATGGCACGATCGCCTTGGCGTCGCCGAGCCGCTCGCGCATCGCATAGCCGCCAGGCACATGCCACAGCGCGCCATGCTCCAGCTCGCCCGCGCTACCGACGATGGCGCCTTTGCCGTAGCCGTCGATCTGCTTCACGTCACCGCCCAATGCGGCGATCAGCTTGTCGGAAAGCAGCAGCCCGAGCGGCTTCAGATCGTCCATGGCGCTCTGCAGGTCCTCCACGTAGCGGCCGGCGAACGGGTTGTTTACCACCGCCATGGCGGCGGCACGGCGGCGCGGCACCTTCGCCACCGGCCCGCCCTCGTGAAATATCTCTTCGGTCAGCACGGCGACCTTGCGGATCGCAAACTCAGGCATGGGCACTTTCCTTCCTTGATTTCTCACTGGGCGCAGCGAGCGCCATGGGACCGGCGATCCGTGCCTGACCGGCAAGGAACAGCGCTGAAGCGGCAATCAGGCCGTGTCGCCGACACTCTTCGGCGACGGCGAGCCCGCTGTCCAGCGCGGCGGCTATTTCGCCTGATGAAAGCACGCCGACGGCTTGGGTGACCAAGCGATAGCCAAGGTCGCTTTCGGGCGCCAGATCGCACGCCGGCACGCGCTCGATAGCGGGATGACCGGGCAGGTCGACGGCGTTGGCGACCAGGGTCGCGGCGGCATCGGCTTCAGCACCCGTCCGCGCCAGCACGGTGACGGCGTCGGCGATGCCGAGCGAAAAGGAACGGCCGCGCCAGCCGCTGGTCGCGACGCCGCTGATCCCGTCTTCGGCGCGGATCGTGATCCGGTCCGCCAGTCCATGACCTGTCCCGGCAATGGCGAGGGTCATGGACCGGCCGTTGCCGAGATGGATCGCGCTGTCGCCGCCATTGTTGACGTAGGCGCGATCGAGCCGGCGCCCGGCCAGCAACGCGCCAAGCATTTCGTCGGCTACCGAACCGGCGACGGCGGCCATGGGTGTGATGAATTGTTCCGCCAGCGGATTGACCGCCGCTTCCATGCGCCGTGCCGTCGGGCCAGCGAAAGCATGTGGCCGCAAGGAGGCTGGCCGGCGCAGTTCTGGCAGCTCTTCGACGAGTTCCGACAGGATTGTTTGAAACCGCGCCACCGCCTGGCCATAGGCGGCGCGGCATTCGCTCGCATCGCCAAATGCCTCGATGATCAGGTCGATCGGGCCATGATTGAGATGCAGCCGCCTGCCGTCCTCAAGCCAATGCGCCTGCGGGCCGTTCATCACTTGACCCTGTTGCCCGCTGCGCGCCGCAACTGCGCCAGCGGCGGCCACGGATTGTTGGCCGGCGCAGCCGTGCCGCGGCGCGGATTGAGATATTCGCCGCCTTTGGCGAGAATGTCATCGACGCTGCGGATCTCGGCTTCGTAGCCGCCGAGCCTGACATAGTCGTCGCGGCGCAGGGTGAACTCGATCGGCGCGACCAGCGCCGGTGTCGGCACATAGCCGAAGGCGTTTTCCGGCACGCGGGTGACGTCGACCATCAGCGTGATGCCGCCGCCCGGCCAGACATAGACCGGCGCGCCGCCAACGGTCACATAAGTCGTTAGGCCCTGCACCGAGCGGGTCAGATTGACCGGGTTCTCGGTGACGCCAGCGCGCAGCGAACCGCCGGCACCGCCGACGAACAGCACGGTGCACAGCGCCGGCTCGCAATTGTCCTCGATCAGGCCGACGGACTTCTGCAGCCGCTCCGGGAACGGTTTTTGCACCGGCTTCAAATCGGCGTCGAGCTCGTAATAGGCGAACTGCTCGCCGGTCGTCGAGACCATCAGCAGCGACAGGCCCGGACACGCGCCCCTTTTCGCATTCCACTCGCCAAGGATCGACAGCGGATCGGAAATGCTGGTGCCGCCCCAGCCGAGACCCGGCTCCGAGACCTTGAAATAGCGGCCCGGGGTCGAGCGGCGGCCGATGATCTTGATGCCGGTATCCTGCCAGCCCAGCACCTTGCCTGCCTGATGCTCGGAGACGACGCCGGTGATATGGTCGTCGACCACCACCACCTCGTCGACCAGACCGCGCCACTGGGTGGCGAACATGCCGATTGTGGCAGAGCCGCAGCCGACGCGCATGCGGTGTTCGAGCTTGCCGTCGATGACCGGCGGCTTGCCGGCTTCGACGATGACCGCAGCACCGTCGTCGATGGTGAGTTCGACCGGCTTGCGGTTGCACAGATTGAGCAGCGCATCGCAGGTGGCGCGGCCTTCGGCTTTCGAGCCGCCGGTCAAGTGGTGCACGCCGCCCAGCGACAGCATCTGCGAACCATATTCGCCTGTCGTGACATGGCCGATTGCCTCGCCTCCGGCGCGGACCGTCGCCGTTTCGGGGCCGATATGACGGTCAGTATCGATCTTCACCTTGACGCCGCAGTAGGAGAAGATGCCCTCGGTGACCACGGTGACGAGATCGACGCCTTCGACCTCCTGGCTGACGATGAAAGGGGCCGGCTTGTAGTCGGGATAGGTGGTGCCGGCGCCGATCGCGGTGACGAAGCGGCGGCCGGTGTTGACCAGTTCGCCATCCCAGGCCTCGCCTTCGGCGACGAACGGCACGACCGCGCCACCGGTCTCGGTCGCGTGGTCGAGGATGGTCAGCGGATCCATCCGCACGATCCTGCCGTCGACATTGCCATAGCGATCACAGGCGCCGGTACGGCCGTCTGATATGTAGCACATGACCGGGCAGGCATCGCAGCGTATCTTCTCCGCCACCTGCTTCTCGCCGGGATCATGCGTCTCGAAGCGTTCGGCAAGCTCGCTCATCGGCGCGCCTCCTTTTCCCGGATCGCGGCGCGGATGCGGCTCGGCGTCGCTGGGATTCTGGTGACCAGGACGCCGGTGGCATGCCGTATCGCATTGAGGATCGCGGGCGCGGTCGGGATCAGCACGTGTTCGCCCAGACCCTTGGCGCCAAAGGGTCCTTCCGGATCCGAAACTTCGATCAGGATGGTCTCGATCGGCGGTACGTCACCGATGGTCGGGATGAGATAATCGTGCAGATTCTCGGTGCGGCCGGGGATGTATTCCTCCATCAGCGCCATGCCGATGCCTTGTGCGATGCCGCCCTCGATCTGGCCTTCGGCGAGCAGCGGATTGATTGCCTTGCCGACATCATGCGCGGCGGTGATCTTGATCAGCTTCGCCGTGCCGAGCTTGAGGTCGACCTCCAGCTCGGCGATCTGCGCGCCGTAGCCGTAGACCGCGTAAGGCTTGCCCTGGCCCTTGGCGTCGAGCGGCAGCGTCGGCGGGTCGTAGCTTTCCTCGGCGCGGAAGACGAAGCCATCGGCATCGGCCTTCATCGCGGACAAATCGATATGCCGTGTCGCTTCGTCCTCGCGGATGATCAGGCTTGTGCCATCCAGAGCGATCGCTGCCTTCTCCGACACATTGGCGAAGCGCAG
The DNA here is from genome assembly GCF_003997585.1 of Mesorhizobium sp. M5C.F.Cr.IN.023.01.1.1. Taxonomy (NCBI): domain Bacteria; kingdom Pseudomonadati; phylum Pseudomonadota; class Alphaproteobacteria; order Hyphomicrobiales; family Phyllobacteriaceae; genus Mesorhizobium; species Mesorhizobium sp. M5C.F.Cr.IN.023.01.1.1. The sequence goes on from NZ_RZSU01000025.1 coordinate 66,576, forward strand.
CATGGTCTCGCGCAAGGCGCGGCCAGCCTTTTCGGCGGCCTTGCCGGTCACGAAGGTCTGGCGCGAGGCGGACGTCTTGCCGGCGTCCGGCGTGATCGCCGTGTCGGCGCTTTTCAGCTTGAATCTTTCCAGCGGCAGGCCGAGCGCGTCGGCGCAGATCTGGGCAATGACCGTATTCGAGCCTTGCCCGATGTCGACCGCACCCTGATGCAGGACGACATCGCCGGAGGCGGAGATGCCGACCCTGATGGTCGACGGATTGGGCAGCGAGGTGTTGCCGCAGCCATACCAGCAAGAGGCGACACCGACGCCGCGTTTTTTTGTGCTGCTGCCGGCGTTGAACAACTCGGCATCGACAAGGGCGCGCATCCAATGGGGCCGCAGCGCTTCGAGGCACTCAGCGATGCCGACACCCGATTCCAGCCTCTGGCCAGTAACAGTTTCGGAGCCGTTACGAAGGCAGTTTTTCAGCCGAAAATCGAGCCGATCCAGCCCAAGCTTTTCGGCCAGCTCGTCATAGAGCGTCTCCTGCATGATCGTCGCCTGCGGCACGCCGAAGCCGCGGAAGGCGCCGGAGATCGGGCCGTTTGTGTGGATGGCGCGGCCTTCGGCGCGATAGTTCGGTGTTGCATAGGGACCGGAGGCATGCACCGGCACGCGGTTGGCGACGGTCGGACCCCAGCTCGCATAGGCGCCGGTGTTGAAATCGCCTGCAAAGACCATGCCGATGATGCGGCCATCGGCATCGGCGCCGATCGTCGCCTTCATCTCAGCGGGATGGCGCTTCGTGGTCGAGATCATCGATTCATTGCGGGTGTAGGCGAGTGCTGCCGGCCGCCCGGTTTGCATCGCGACCAGACCGATCAGCGGCTGCAACGAAACATCGAGCTTGGAGCCGAAGCCGCCCCCGGTGGCGGTCGGCACGATACGCACCTTGTCGACGGCAAGGCCAAGTACCTTTGCCACGTCGTCGCGGTCCATGTAGGGCGCCTGTGTGCAGGCAACGACGACGAGCGTTTCGCCATCCATGTAGGCATAGCCGGCTTCCGGCTCGATATAGGCGTGCTCGACATAGGAGGTGTCGATGGCGCCGGAAACGGTGAAGGCAGCGCCGGCAAGGGCGGCCTCCGGATCACCGCGCTCGACGAAGCCAGTAGTGAGCAGATTTGCCGGCCGATTCTCGTGGATCAGTTGTGCGCCGCCGGCTTGCGCCTCGCAAGGCTGCAGAACGTGCGGCAACTCAGTCCAACGAACAGGGAAATCCGAAAGGTCGAGATCGAGCATGGCCTCGCGCTCACCGGCAACCAGCGCCACCGCCTCGCCGCGAAAGCGCGAAAAACCTTCGGCCAGTGCCGGCTGGTCGGCAAAAGGCACAATGACGCCGAAGTTGTTCTTTCCAGGAATGTCGGCAGCAGTGAAGACGCCGATGGTGCCGGGATGAGCTTTTACCCAGGCGTCGAGATCGCCGAACGCGAAGCGGGCATGATGATGCGGCGAGCGAACCACCAGCACCGCCAGCGCATCGGCCGGAAAGGAATCGCCGCCGAATTTTTCACCGCCAGTGACTTTCGGCAGGCCGTCGAGCCTGATCGGGGATGAACCTACGGCGTGGCCGGACTGCGGCATACGATGGTCGAGGCCATCGGCATGGCGCGATGCATCTATCACCGCCGCGATGATCTTGCGGTAGCCGGTGCAGCGGCACAGGACGCCGCCCAGTGCATCCTGTGTTTCAGCCTCGGTTGGGTTGGGCTTGCTGTCGAGAAGTGCGGTCGCCGCGACCAGCAGGCCGGGTGTGCAGATGCCACACTGCGCTGCGCCATGATCGAGGAACGAGGCCTGCAGCGCCGATAATCTGCCGTTGGCGAGACCCTCGACGGTCGTCACCACGGTGCCAGCGGCAGAAGCCGCTGACATGAGGCAGGCGCAGACCGGTTCGCCATCGACAAGCACGGTGCAAGCGCCGCAGTCGCCGGCGTCGCAGCCGACCTTGGTGCCGGTCAGGTGCAATTCGTCGCGCAGCACCGAAGAGAGACGGCGAACCGGCGGCACGCAGACAGAAACGGCGGCGCCGTTGACCTTGAAAGCGATATCGGCGCGTTCCATGCTCATGCCAGGCTGAGCTCCGCTGATGCCAGGCTGAGCCTCGCTCATGCCAGGCTGAGCTCCGCTGATGCTAGGTTGAGCTTTGCTCATGCCGCCACCGCTTTGTCGCTCGACGGGTAACCCGCGGCATCTAGTGTGGCGCGGGCGACGATCTCGCGCGCGGCGTCCAGCCGGTATTCGGCGCTGCCGCGGACATCGCCGATCGGCGACAGCTCGTCCATCGGTGCGGACTGGATCGCGGTGGCGAGAGCGTGGTCGACCGGGAGCCTCGGCAAGGCTGCTTCGACGCCCGAGAGACGCTTGGCGACAACGGAGCAGGAGCCCACGGCGACGGCAGCATTGCCGACGATGCCGTCCTCAACGGTCAGGCGGGCGGCCGCCATGGCTATGGAAATGACGAGATAGCGACGCGCGCCGAGTTTTACGAAAGCCGACGCCCCGGTGGCCGCGTTTTTCGGCACGCGGATGGCGGTCACCATTTCGCCCGGCTGCAGTTCCGTGCGGCGGTTTCCCAAGATGAACTTTTGCAGCGGCAGATGGCGGACCATCGCCACCGAGCGCAGTTCGACCTCGGCGTCGAGAATGAGCAGAGCCGGCACGCCATCGGCGGCCGGGGAGGCATTGCAGAGATTGCCGGCGATGGAGGCGACGTTCTGAATCTGCACGGACCCGACTTCACGCGCCGCCTGCTTCAGCGCATCGAAAGCCGCCGGCAGCGGATGACGGACAAGATCGGTCCAGGTCGTGCGCGCACCGATGACCCAATGGTCCTCCGTTTCGGCGATACCACGCAGCGCCGCCAGACCGTTGATGTCGAGAACATTCTCGCGGAAAGGCTTGGCCCCTTGTGCCGGGTAGAAATCGGTGCCGCCGGCAAGGATGCGCCACGAAGCCTCGCCAAGCAAAGCGAGAGCCTCGTCGACGGTGGTGGGTTTCGCGTAACGGATCACGCTTTGCCTTCCCAGAAATAGCGATCCTTCCGGCACTCGGGCCGGTCAAATTCATTCGTATGCAAATGATATCAAGCCGGCAAGAATTGTCAAAGCCAGAGTTTGGGGCCGCTCTCCGCCTCGGCGCGCGGCGGCACGCATTTGTTACGCCCTTGGAGTTGACGCAGCCGGCCATCTGGTCAAGTTTCTGCATCCGGTCGCGTCAGCGGCATTTTTCGGGGGAGCCTGGCTTCGAACACCGGAATCCACGTTGCGGCAGACTTCCGGGTCATGCCTCCGCGACAAACAAGAGGGAGGCTCCATGGCCGACGAAGCGCTTGTCATCATCGACCTGCAGAACGATTTCTGCCCGGGCGGCGCGCTGCCAGTGGCCGGCGGCGACGAGATCGTGCCGCTGGTCAACGACCTGATCCGGCGGACCGAACATGTCGTGCTGACGCAGGACTGGCATCCCGCCGGCCATTCAAGCTTTGCCTCCAGTCATCCCGGCAACCAGCCGTTCGAGACGATCGAGATGCCTTACGGCCAGCAGACGCTGTGGCCGGACCACTGCATCCAGGGCAGCCTAGGCTCGGACTTTCACTCCGGCCTCGCCTGGACCAAGGCGGAACTGGTCATCCGCAAGGGCTTCCGGCCGGCGATCGACAGCTATTCGGCCTTCTTCGAGAACGACCATACGACGCCGACCGGTCTTGCCGGGTATCTCAGGGAGCGCGGCATCGACACGCTGACGCTGGTTGGTCTTGCGACCGATTTCTGTGTCGCCTTTTCGGCGCTCGATGCGGTCAAGCAGGGCTTCCACACAACAGTGCGGCTCGACGGCTGCCGCGGCATCAATCTCAACGGGTCCGTCGAGACGATGCTGAATCGGATGCGCGATGCCGGCGTGACGCTGGCTTGAACATCACCAATCGCATCCGACACAATTCCAGAGGGGGCTTTATGCGGTTTGCGGCGGCTTTGACGGCGGGCGCAGTGGTGGCAGTCGCAACCCTGTTTCCGGGAATGGCGCTCGCAGCCGAGGCCCACGAGTTGCCGGGCCAAACAATGTCGTTGTGGTGGGCGCTGCCCTTTGCCGGCCTGCTGCTGTCGATCGCCACCGGACCATTGCTCTTCCACCATGTCTGGGAGCATCACTACGGCAAGATCACCTTCTTCTGGGCGGCGCTCGCGGTCGTGCCGCTGGCGGTGGCGTTCGGCATGCCTTCGGCCACAGACGCGGTATTGCACGCGCTGCTCACCGAATACATGTCGTTCATCATTCTTCTGTTTGCGCTGTTCACCATTTCAGGCGGCATCCTCGTCGCCGGCAACATCCATGGCACGCCGCTGGTGAATGCCGGATTGCTGCTGATCGGGGCGATGCTCGCCTCAGTCATCGGCACGACCGGCGCCTCGATGATCCTGATCCGGCCGATCCTGCGCGCCAACGACAACCGGCCGTTCAATGCCCATGTCGTCATCTTCTTCATTTTCCTGGTGTCCAACATCGGCGGGTCGCTGACGCCGCTCGGCGACCCGCCGCTGTTCGTCGGCTTTCTGCGCGGCGTCGATTTCTTCTGGACCACCACCAACCTCTTTCAGGAGACACTGTTCGTCGGCGGCCTGGTGCTGGCCGTCTTCCTGGCCATGGACATCATCCTGCATCGCCGCGAGGCCGGCGCGCCAAAGATCAAGGATCCAACACCGGACACGAAGGTGCGCATCCGCGGCCTGCCCAACGTCCCGCTGTTGGCCGGGGTGATCGGCGCGATCCTGCTTTCCGCGACCTGGAAGCCGGGCGTGGCTTTCTCCGTCCAGGGCGTGAGCCTTGAACTGCAGAACCTCGTGCGCGACGCCATCATCCTGGCGCTTGCCTTCCTTTCGCTCGGCGTCTCCCAGAAAAGCCACAGGCAGGCAAACAACTTCCATTGGGAGCCGATCGCCGAGGTGGCGAAATTGTTTGCCGGCATCTTCATCTGCATCGTGCCGGTCATCGCCATTCTCAGGGCCGGCCCCGACGGCGCGCTGGCACCGCTGGTCTCGCTTGTCAGCTCGCCGACGGGCGAGCCAAACGACCTCGCTTATTTCTGGATGACCGGAGCGCTGTCATCCTTCCTCGACAATGCGCCGACCTATCTGGTGTTCTTCGAGCTCGCCGGCGGCGATCCGAAACATCTGATGACCACCCTCGCCTCGACGCTCGCGGCGATCTCGGCCAGCGCGGTGTTCATGGGCGCCAACACCTATATCGGCAATGCGCCGAACTTCATGGTCTACGCCATTGCCAGACATCGCGGCGTGAAAATGCCGGGCTTCTTCGGCTACATGGCATGGTCGGGCGCGGTGCTGATCCCGATATTCCTGATCGCGGGTTTTCTATTCTTTGGCTGATCAGCCGACGCCGACATAGCGGCGGACCGCCGACGGATCGGCGCGGAGCTCCTCGACATCGACGGTCTCGCGGTTGCGGCCGTTTTCGATGAACGAGACCCGGTCGGCGACGGACAGCACGGCATCGACGCGCTGCTCGACCAGGATCGTCGAGACGCCAAGGTCGCGCAGCTTCGCTACCGTCTCGCGAATCCTGGCGATCATTGACGGCATCAGCCCCTCGGTCGGCTCGTCGAGCAGAAGCACCTGCGGTTCGAGACACAGGGCCCGCGCCATAGCCAGCATCTGCTGCTCGCCGCCCGACAGCGTGCCGGAGCGTTGTCTCAGCCGCTGGCGCAGCAGCGGGAAAAGCTCGAGCACGTTTTCGCGCGTAGTCTTGCCCTTGCCGCGGGCCATCATGCCGATCTCGATGTTTTCAGCCACCGTCATCTCGGCGAACAGCCGCCGGCCCTGCGGCACATAGGCGACGCCGGCCTTCGGCACGTCATGCGCCAGCAGGCCAGTCAACTCCTTGCCGTCGAGCCTGATCGAGCCGGCGCGTGAGGGAACGAGGCCCATGATCGCCTTCAGCGTCGTCGTCTTGCCGGCGCCGTTGCGGCCAAACAGGCAAAGCACCTCGCCCTTGTTCAACACGAGGTCGAGGCCGTAGAGCACCTGGACCTGGCCGTAGAAGCAGTCGAGCCCGGAGATGGTCAGTGCTTCAGACCGTTTTTCAGTCATGGGGCGGTCCCCAAATAGGCGTCCTGCACTTCGGCATTGGCACGGACCTGCTCGGGCGTGCCTTCGGCCAGGATCTTGCCGGCGTTGAAGACGGTGATGCGGTCGGCAAGCTGCATGACCACCGGCATGTTGTGTTCTATCAGAAGCACGGTGGCGCTTTTGGCGATCTCGCGCACCAGCCCGATAAAATTGTCGATCTCGCTGTCGGCCAGCCCCTGCGTCGGCTCGTCGAGAATCAGCAGGCGCGGTTTTAGCGCCAGCCCCATCGCCACTTCGAGCAGGCGCTGATGGCCATACGACAATTGCCCGGCCGGCATGTGGGCGCGGTCGGCAAGGCCGGTGCGCTCCAGCGCCGCCATGGCGCCGGCATGCACGGCGCCTTTCGAGCGGCCGTCGGTCAGCGTGCGCTGCACCGGCAGCGCGACGTTGTCGTAAGCGGTGAGATTGGCAAAGACGCTGGTGATCTGGAAGGTGTAGGCGATGCCAAGGCGGACCCTGGCGTATGCTGGCAGGCTGGTGATGTCGGCGCCGTCGAAGACGATCATGCCCGACGACGGCTGGATGCGGCCGCTGACCAGGCTGACAAAGGTGGTCTTGCCGGCGCCGTTGGGGCCGATGACGGCACGAATCTCGCCCGGCATGAGGGCGAAGTCGACGCCGTCGACGGCGCGCAGGCCGCCGAAATTGCGGGACAGGCCCTCGGTCGTCAGCAGCGGCATCATGGCAGCCATCCCAGCCAGCGCTGGCGGATGGTGCCGAGGATGCCCTTGGGGAAGAACAGCACCAGCAGGATGAGGGCGATGCCGACGATCAGCAGATAGGCCGAGGTGTAGCCGCTGGTGATGTCGACGACATAGTACATGAACAGCGTGCCGATCAGCGGACCGAGCGTGGTCGCAGCACCGCCGAGCAGCACCCAGAGCAGCGGCAGGATGGAGTATTGCACCGAGGCGAAGGTCGAGCCGACATAACCGAACAGCAGCGCGTAGGCGGCGCCCGAAGCCGCGCAGATCGTGCCGGAGACGACGACCGCGGCGAGCTTGTTGGAAAACGTGTCGTAGCCGAGCATCTTGGTCCGCTCCTCGTTTTCGCGAATGGCGACCAGCACACGGCCATACCTGGAGCGGACGATAACGAGCGCCACCAGCAGCACGATCGAGAACAGGGCGAGCGCGCTCATGTAGCGCACGGTCGGGTCGGTGAGGCCGAGCGACGCATCGCCCAAAACAAGCACACGCGCCGACTGCGGCACGACCAGGCCCTGATCGCCGCCGGTCCAGGCCGCGAAATAGAGGATTATGAGATAGAAAACCTGCGCGAACATCATGGTGACGATCATGAAGGCAACGCCGGAAGTACGCAGCGCCAGCACCCCGATCACCAGCGCGAGAAGCGCGCCGCATGCAAGGCCGGCGGCGAAGGCGGCCGGCACGCTCCAGCCGAGATGGATGACGGCAAGGCCTGCGCCATAGAGCCCAGCCGAAAAGAACATGGCGTGGCCGAGGCTGAGCAGCCCGACATAGCCGAACAGCATGTTGTAGCCCATGGCGAAGACCGCCAGCACCATGATGCGGGCGAGCAGCCCGTGATGATATTCCGGCAGGACGAAGCTTAGGGTGAAAAGCAGCGCGATGACGCCCAGATGCAACGTATAGGCTTTTGCCGGTGAAGCCTCCTTCATCGCGATGCCGTTCCAAACAGGCCTTGCGGCCGGAACACCAGCACCATGGCAACCAGCAGCGTGGCGATGATCTTGGCGAGCGTCGGCGAGAAGAACACCGAGATGATGCCGTCCGACAAGCCGATGAGCACGGCAGCGACGACGGTGCCGCGCAGCGAGCCGAGCCCGCCGATGATGACGACGATGAAGGACAGCAGCAGCGGGTCCTGGCCCATCAGATAGTGCGCCTGGCTGATCGGGACGATCAGCACGGCGGCCACCGCCGCCAGCATGGCGCCGAGCGCGAAGACGCCCGCATAGACGCGGTCGACCGGAATGCCGAAGGCCTGCGCAGTCTCGCGGTCATATTGCGTGGCGCGCATCACGAGGCCGATTTTCGTACGCGTCAGCACGAACCACGTCGCGACCAGCAGGAGCGCCGATGCGGCGATGACTGACAGCTTGTAGCCGGAGTAGCCGAACCACGGCAAAAGGATGCGATAGCTGAAGGGCGGCTCCACCGGCCGTGCCTCCGGACCGTAGAAGGTCAGCGCCAGTTGCTGGATGATGTAGAGCATGCCGATGGTGGCGACGATGGTGGCTTCCGGATTGTAATTCAGCCGGCGCAGCACCAGCCGTTCGGAGACGAGCGCGATCAGACCGACGATCAGCGGCGCCAGCACGAGGGCGGTCAGGAAGCCGAGCGCCGGATGGCCTGATATCGCCGTGGAGATCGCCCAGGCAAGCACCGCGCCGAGCATGAAGAACTCGCCATGGGCGACATTGACGACGCGCATGACGCCGAACACCAGCGACAGGCCGAGCGCCGTCAGCGCCAGCACGGCGGAGGTGACGAGGCCTTCGAGGGCGGCGAGGAGGAGGTGGGGTCCGAAGGCCATTATGCGCTGGCAAGCTTACAGCGGCTGGGTCGTGTAATCCCCTTCCGGCTCATAGAGGCCGTCCTCGATCTTGGTCTTGTGGACGACGTTCAGCCTGCCGCCTTCGACCTTGGAGATGTTCTGGATGCCAAAACACTGATGGATCTTGCCGTTGAAGGTCTTCGGCCCTTGCGGATGCTCCGGGCCCTCGGCGAACTCGGTCAAGGCCTCGGTCGCCTCGACCAGCTTGGCGCGGTCTTCCGGACCCTTGTAGCCGGCATCCTCCATCGCCTTCTTGACGACATAGAGCGTTTCCCAGCAGCCGAACATGTGCGCGGCGGTGGAGACATCCTTCGGATCGCCGACGGCAGCGCCATTGTCGTCGATGCCGACGGCGGCGCGATAGGCCTTCTGCGCGGCGGAATCATTGGGCTGCGCGTAGCGCGGCGAGCCTTCCCAGAAATGGCTGCCGTCGAGGAATTCGAGGCCGGGGCTGTTGATGTCGGTGGCTTCGAGTGAATCGATGAAGCCGAACAGCTGCGGCCGGTTGGAGCCATAGAACTCGCCGAGTTCCTTGACGAAGGTGAGCACCGCCGGACCGACCATGACGTGGTAGATCACCTCGGTCTCGGCTGGGATCTGCGGGAAGTATTTGGTGAAGGACGATTCCGTCGGCGGGATGGCGATCTGGGCAATGACTTCGGCGCCTTGCGCCTTCAGCGCCGGCGGCAGGTAGTCGCGATGGTCGTAGCCGAAGGCGAAATCTGGGAATATCTGCGTCACCTTCTTGCCGGCATTCGCCGCGATCCACGGCGCCATCGCCTGGATCTGGCTCTTCACGTCGGTGATGCCGGGCTGGAAAACGTAGCGGTTGAGCTTGGTCGAGGCGACGTGGTGGCCTTCGCTGACGACGAAATAGGGCATCTTGGCCTCGCCGGCGGCCGGCGCCGAGCCGATGACGACATGCGAAAACAGCGTGCCGTAAACGATGTCGGTCTTGTGCTGGGTGGCGAATTTGCCGACCACTTCGGCGCCGCGGCCGGGATCGGTGCCGTCATCCTCGATGATCACCTCGACCGGCCGGCCGTTGATGCCGCCGGCTTCGTTGATCGCCTTGACCGCGGCGGCGGTGGTTCTCTCGTACCAGCGACCATAGGCGGCGCCGATGCCGGTGCGGTGGGACTGGAAGCCGATCTTTATCGGCGCCGAGCTTTGCGCCTGGCTGTAACGCACGAACCCAGGCGCGACGGCGAGACCAGCGCCCGCGGCCAACCCCTTCAGCGCCGTGCGGCGGGTGAGACCGGTTTTGGAGAGATCGAAAAACCCATTCTTGTCAGTCACGGCAGTTCCCCTTGTTTTTGAGTTTTGACCAATGGCTGTAGCGAAGCGGGCCACTCTGGTAAGAGCGCCGAAATTGCATGTGTACAAACTAAATCATCAAAGCCCTGGTGTGGCAAGCGGGCTTTCCCCAACGTTCAATCGACGCCATCGAGCCGGGCTTTTGTCTCATCCGACTGAAGGCGTGGCAAGTAACCACAGGCCGAAGACCGTATAGGCGATCATCAGCACGGTGAGCGGAAACTGGCTGAGCGCGGCGCGAGCGGGAACCGGGTGCAATCGCCAGGCGAGGCCATGGGCAACGAGCACGGCGAGCATGTGGCCGGCGATGATGACGCCGGCCTGGAGATTCCACAGCCACCATGCCGAGCCGGCGCCGGCGGCCACGCCGGCTTCGATCTGCATGCCGGCGGTGCCGAGCAGGTTCCAGCCCAGCGCAAACGGGTCGGAAAGAGCGGCGATGGCGTATTGGCCGTCGACCAGCAGCGCCGTCAGGTAATGCGCGACATGGTAGGCGAGCGCGATCGGCACGATCGACCAGACCAGCAGCCCTGCGGCCTGGCTGAGGGAATGCGGGCTGCCGGCAAGACGCTGGCCAAGCACAGTCGCAAGGATGAATGCGGCCGCAAGCAGGACGAACATCAGCACCAGCCCGAGACTGCCGATGCCGATCACGGCCGTGCGGCCTGGAAACTCCAGCGGATTGAGGCCGAACAGGCCGAGCCAAAAGAAGGTTTTCGACAGGCCATCGAAGGAGACCGACGACAGCGCAAGCAGCAGGAAAGCAATGCCGCTGAGCGACAGCGGCGCGGCATCGCTGAGCTTGGCGCCCGGCCAGCACAGACTGAGCCGACCGCCTTCACTGCGCTCGACTTCATTGCGCTGAAGGAGGGCGAAGCGTGCAATCATGGCGAAGAAGACGGCCAGGAACTCGCCTCGCCGGCTCCAGTCGCGGTAGCCGAACACCAGCATGGCGGCAAAACTCAGCAGCCAATAGGAGCCGGCGGCCCAGGCGAGCCGCGCCGGGTCGTCGGGCGCCGGGTCGATCAGCTCGAACCAGGCGAAGGCGAAGAACAGCACGACGGCCGGCCAGCAGCCAAGCCACGGAGGCGGGCGCCATGTCTGCCGCTTGCCGAACAGGCGGGAAATGACACGCCAAGGCCCGTACCATGGGTTCAGCCATGACCAGAGATTGCCGAGCAGCCCCTGCAGCAAAACCAGCCC